>NZ_JADEXH010000022.1:0-93993 GCF_015207205.1 Sphaerospermopsis sp. LEGE 08334
CGCTTCGCTATGGCTATTTGTATAAACTTCATCCCCAAAAGCCTGAAACAACCAAATATTGTTGAGGCATATCATGGTTAATTTGCACAGTGCGTAAGTCCTATGATTTTTGCTATTTAAGCAAATTGTTAATCAAATCTTTTGTTAAGATTGATACCAGTATAATAAATCTATTCATTATACATTATCTTGTGTCATAGCTTTAACGCCAATTATAAGGTAAAACATTAATTTAATTTAACTTAAAATTAATAGGTTTTTAAATTGGTTGGTAAAATTGATACTTACTAGGCGAACAGATAATCTCAGGTTTAGCGGTCAACTGCAAGAACATTTTAAACATTTAAGCAGACAGTTAAGACTGTTAACTAGAACATCCCAGTAGAATCATAAAATAATTTTAACTTTTGAGAAATAAATAATTAATTATTTTAATTTATTAATCTTAATTAGGAGTTACGCCAGGAACAACTAAATATGAGGTATGGGTTTCGGGAGTTTTAACGTGATTTTTTGATTATTTTTGATTGAGCGATAGCGAAACGCTGCTGCAAGCAGTTCGCTATTGATCGGAAGTTAATCGCCAAAAGCCTGAAACAACGGATTTTCGTTCATGCACTTTGCACATCATGGTGAATTTGTACAGTGCTTAAGTCCTATTAATTTATTTTTTCTACAGGGATTTACAGTTAGTAATTTTATGGACAAATATCCTCAAGCTACTTTTCCCGGTGTTACCCGGAATGGGTAAACTGCAATACCCGCTATCCCTAAGCTAAAAGCCGCAGGGACTACTTTTCTAGTAATATTCAGACTAGCATTAACATCCGCATGAATCAGCTTACCATCTTGAGATTTGTACCAAGCTCGTTGTATTCGCTTGCCACTAAAATTGTATGTTTCTCCTTTTTTGTACACAGGAATGGGGTCTAAGTCCAAAAACGAAGCCGCAGAAGTATAAGATTCTTCATTAATCAACACGGTAATTCCTACCAACTCAGCCTTGTATTTCAATTGCTCTATAAACCGAGCATGAGGGATACTAACGAAGTTCTGATTTGTGGTTTTACCTAAATTGAGTTCTTGCTTCCATTGCTCATTTTTGCCAATAACTAGCGTCCCTATTCCGGCTTTAACTAAATAATTAATAATCCATCTACTAGCATTGTGTAAGTAATTATCTATTTGATTATTCCGTTTACAAGTTAGTGCATTTATCCGGTGAGATGTGTGAGCATTTTCCCCTAGTTGAGATTGAAGTTTAGCTTTAACTTTATTGTAATGACGATTGATTGATTTTAAAGGTTTTCCGTTGATAAGTACAGGTTTAAATCCTGGTAGATTAGCAGTTAAGGCTGCTAAATTATCTAATCCAATATCAATACCTGCCACCTGGTTAGGATTTAATTGCTGTGGTTTAGCCTCCCTTTCATAGACTACTTCAATGACATATTGCCCACATCTGGGGACAATTCTTACTTGTTTAATATTGCTTGCTGATGTGGGAAATTGTATATCTGTTTGCGATAATTTAATGATTCCTTTTCTCAGACCAGGCGTAGAAATTGCACGTAATTCATAAATCAGAATATTCCGTCCTTTATTTTTATCCTTGTATTTTGGTAATTTTGGTCTACCTAAAAACTTGGATGGGTCTTGATTATAAACTGCCGTGGCATTGAGAAAAGATTTCCAATTGCGGTGCAAAACTATCAAAACTTGATTGCTGACTTTACTGGGTAGTGCTTTGTATGATTCATGCTGCTTTACTTGATGGTATATTTTTGTATTATCTAGGTAATTGCCTTCCCAGATAAATGATTGCCTGACTAAGTAGTTAGCGTAATTGTAGAGATTTTTGGAACGCCAACACAACTCATCTATCTGTTGATAGAATTGATGAGTTTTTTTGATGATGTGACGTTCAACTAATTTCATGTATATTCCCTAACCGTGAGTATATTTTACCATTTATGAGTATATTTGGCTAGAAAATCAATGAATATTTACAACACTCTCATTCATAATGTTATACTATCAATTAGAATTGGAGTAATTGCCGAAAATAGCCAAATTTAATCATGTTTTAATATTTAGTTAAGACGTAGTTTGTTTAGTTAGTTATGCCAGAGATTCAAGAGAGTAGCGTCAAGACGTGAGATTTGTATAATACTGTAAATTTATGTAAATAAATAGCCAGATCAGTCCTATCAGTATTTTAATAAAAAAATCATGGCAAGTTATATTCTCTGTACTCCTCCTGTACTATTACTAATTCGAGATAAAAACTCTGCTCAAATGTTAACTATTTACCATTTTTAACCTAAATAACTGGAGATAAAAATTCCATGGAAAACAAAGTAATTGAACAATGGGTTTTAACCTTTGATGGACAACATGATTACATAGATTTTGGCAAAAATGATCCTGATCCAGTTTTGTCTGAGGGTATTTCAGGTTTTACAGTTTCAGGATGGATTAATCCCCATCATCTTACCAAAGAAGCTACTACTTATGGAACAAGAAATGTCTTTTTTGCCCGTTCTTCAGACAGATACAGTGATAATTTTGAAGTTGGTGTTAGTCCTACAGGAAATTTAGATATTTACATTGATGAAAAATTTAGCAAATTCATCAAAACTCTGGGTAATGGAGAATTAACCACTGGAGAATGGCACTTTTTCGCTGTTGTTTTCAATCAAGGTGATATTACCGTATATCTTGATCATAATCAATACATAGAATATTTTACAGGTTCTACTTTAAATAAAGCCACAAGTCCAATCACTCTGGGAGGAACTTTACACAATAATATATATTTTTCAGGACAATTAGCCCATATTAGTGTCTGGAATTATGCATTTAATCAGGAACAAATTCAGAACCTTCGTTCTGGGCTAATAGTTGGGGATGAAGAAGGATTAGTTGCTTATTGGAAATTAGATGAAGGGGAAGGAACAATTGTCAACAATCAAACTGCAAATACTTATCAAGGAAATTTGTATGGTAATCCTAGTTGGAATTTAACACAAATTACATTTCTGGGAGAATTATCTGCGGAGGAAGAAACCACAACCAACCAACCAGAAGTAATTTTGAATATCCAAACAGCACCTACGTTATCTCAAGAACAATTAGCAGAAGATATCAATCAAACAGACCGGAAAAAATATAAAATACTTGCCATTGATGGTGGTGGTATTCGTGGCATGATTCCTGCACTTTTATTAGCAGAAATTGAAAAGCGCACACAAAAACCTATATTTAGTTTGTTTGATTTAATTGCTGGTACTTCCACTGGGGGAATTTTAGCACTGGGATTAACTAAACCCCGATTAAATACAGAAACTGCTGATAAATTAACCCAAGCTGAATATACTGCTGCGGATCTCTCAGAACTATTTATTGAGTATGGAGTGGAAATATTTTATGAGCCATTATTTCAAAAAATACTTGGACCTTTAGAAGATATATTTTTACAGCCCAAATATGCTTCTACCAGCAGAGTAGAAATGCTCAAACAATATTTTGGTGATAGTCTGATAGAAAATAATCTCAAAGAAGTCTTTGTCACCAGTTATGATATTGAGCAACGCATCCCAATTTTGTTTACTAACAAACGGGAAAAACAACAGATAGAATCTCAAAGATCTCGCAATTTATGTGCAGGATTTTCGCTTTTAGATGCAGCATTAGCCACCAGTGCTACTCCTACTTATTTTCCTCCCCATCGCATTACCACTGATCACAATAATAATGGTTTTTATACTTTAGTAGATGGGGGAGTTTTTGCGAATAATCCAGCCCAGTTAGCTATTTCTGAAGCAAAAATTAGTAGTAAACGAGAGGCAAATAGGGTTCTGGATACAAAAGATATCTTAATAGTTTCGTTGGGTACAGGTTCACTAACAAGTGTTTATCCTTATAATGAAGTCAAAAATTGGGGACTTTTGCAATGGGGAAGACCACTTTTAAATATTATGTTTGATGGTAGTAGTGAAGTTGTGGCTGGAGAATTAGAAGGGTTGTTTGCATCTAAGAATCCAGAAACTACAAGTTCTTATTATCGGTTTCAAACATTTTTAGATACAGAACTAGAAGAAATAGATAAGACAACTTTACGCAATATTCGTGAGCTAAAAATAGCCGCCCAGCAGATGATTAATCAAAATAGTAAAACAATAGATGAATTGTGTAGTTTGTTGTTAGAGGATGTCTGAGAAGTATCAGGTTTTATCCAGATTCACCCGAAAAATTAATCAAAGTCCTCCTTTTTAAGGGAATAAAGGGGGATCTACAAGTGTTTTATGCAACACGAAAAAGTTTTCAGACATCCTCTGAGAGTAAACTAACTGCTGGTGCAATGGGTGACTAACAAACAATAGATAGTTGCTTGGTAAAATAAGCCTTATAAAGTTGGCAACGGGGTAATACGCGATCGCCATCAAAGGTAATTAATCCTAAACTTTCCAGTTTATAAGCATGGATAGGATCAATCACCAGACTTTCTTTAGCGGTAACAACTTCAGTATATGTCCTAATTAAACCAGGATTAGCTAACAGCTTTACCCAATGGTTCTGCAAGTGATAGCGATAAATTCCACCATTGGCGATCGCCTCTTTGATCAAATCTGGTAAACTCATAGCCCCAGAGTGAAGATAATACAAAGTAAGTTGTGTCAGTGCTGGATGACCACCAATAAGAGATATCAATTGTGCCGACTCCTTACCAGCAGTCCACCTTAACCCATATCGCCTAGCTAATTCTTCTACGTGTTGCTGAGTAAATTCATGTAAACGGACAGGTAGTCCAATATTAAACAGAGAGTAATTAATATCTAAACAAAAATACTGTTCTGTTGAATAAGTAACTACTAACCTCAAATTTTTCCATAAATTATTTTGTCGTGATTCTTCATACCAACTACGCAACAAAGCAAAAAATTCCTGAGCAACTTGAGGATATTCAAAAAATCTTTCAACTTCACTTAATACTAAAACTAGAGGACTATTGATCTGCTGGAGAATATAATGTTGGAAGTAAAGACTACAGATTAACTTATAACCCACATCTTCATCCCAATGCTCATTAAGATTGGGAGCTATACCCAGTTTGATAGCAATTTGGCTACAAAAAGAACGTAAAAACTTATTTAAGTCAGTTAAACAATCAGCATCTATCTGGGAAAAACTTAAATTTACAGTGTGATATCCTTGTACATCTGCAAAAGCCAAAATACGTAGTATCAAAGAAGTTTTACCCATCTGTCCAGGAGCGAGAACTTTAATTAAACAACCTGGTTGAGTCACCTCTCGATAAATTAATTCTTCTATCGGTGGACGCTCAATATATAGGGGAGAATCTAAGGGTATTGGTCCATCAGGATATGACCATAAAGACGGAATTTCTGTTCGTAAACAGATACTCTCTGATAAACAATCTAATATTTTCGTTTCATTATCTTCCTTGAGGAAGATGTAATCTTCTTCATTAAGTTCTAAATTAAAAGTGTTAAAGCATAATTTTAAAGTTTTTTGATCCACACCTTTATTAGTTGACCATAAGCGACTGAGGGTTTTAGTAGAAAGCTTGGTTTGGTATGATAAATCCTCTAAAGAGAGGCGTTGACCTTGGTTTTCTGTAATTTCCCAAGATGATATAGCATCTTGTAAGCGTTGTATTCCTTGAGGAGATAAAAGGACACCGCGTCTCCTTGTTGCTTTATTTTCTTTTAAAACCATAATCCAAAAAGTTGATTAAGTTGGTTAAATTTTATAAGTTTAAATTTTTGAACAATTTATAGTAGGACTTACGCAAGATAAGACTAAAAACCGGATTCTTCCTTCCGTAGGGGTAATTCATGAATTACCCTTACGTTCATTCTGTTTTGCGTAAGTCCTGTATAGTAAAAAATTACTCCATAGATATTTGTAATATGAAATTACCATATTTCGGAAATGCTCTGGCAATTATTCCCCTGGAAACAGGGAATAGGTAACAGTTCGATCTATCTATCATCCCCAAATTTTCTGATTTCTCAGCCTCTACCCCAAGTAAATATGTTTTAGCGCAAATCATAATCGTCCTATATAAGTTAACGTATTTACTAAAATTAAAGCACATAGCAAAATGTCAGTTATGTAAGTCCTGTCTCAATTAAATCCTAATATTTCTATTTGATGATGAAAAGCGAGAAAATTATGAAAAATGCAAAACTCTCTATTCAGTAAATTCCACATCAATCATAACTAAACTATGGTAAAATACACTAATAGTCACTAGCTTTAATCTCCGTATACCTTAACTTATGTCTAATAGTCTTGATTTAGCAACCATTATCTTACCTGAAGATATCAAATTAAAACTAGAAGCTTTAGATGATGTAAAATTGTTTACATTAAATTCAGATACTTACATAGATTTTGATGATGATGTACAGATAGATTTAAATAAAATTTTTGACATTCATAGTCAAGTCGAATACATAAATGTGATCTTCGAGAGAATTATTGCACAAGTATTTGGTGGACATGAAATTATTATAATTAACCCAAAATGTAAAATATATAAAAAAGATCAAAAAATAGAAATTTACTTACAGGGATTACTAAATAAACAAAAGATTGAATTAGTTTTTAGTAATAAACCCACCTTAAAATATCAATTAAATCATGGATTCAGTTTTAGTAATCTGACAAATGCAGTTCCGATCATCAGTAATTTAAACTTAGACGAAGCAGAGTTAATCATATCTAATAATAATCATAATTACCTTCATAAAGAATTAGGTAATATTAACTTAAACAAAGGATTGAATTTTATTGGAAATATTAATTTACAAACCATTTCCAAAAATCTAAGTAAATTTATATACGAATATTTACAAATTAGGGATTTAGCAGGATTAATTAGCATCAATTCCACAGGAGAAATATGTTTAATAAGTAATATTAAAGGACAAAGAAACTTATTTTATCAACCACCATTGCAAGCAGATTTTAATAACTTACTACTCGAATTAAATATTGATTCTGATTTACAACCAAGATTTGGATTAACTGGAAATTTAACTCTTCAAGGTTATGATCCCAGTCAAGAAAATGAACCTAAACTATTTCTTGCCGGTAATCTCTCCCTCGAACCTGAATCTTTAACAGCGTATTTTTGTCAACAGGGTGAAAAAACCTGGCATAATCCCTATGGATTGAATGGAACAGAACTACGTAATCTCAGATTCCAAGGTGGGGGAACATACTTACCACCTTACTTTGATAATTTCGGATTCATTGGTGACTTAAGATGGGAAGAAATAGACATAGAAGTAGCATTTCTGATAGATACTAATGATCCTCAAAGATTAGCCTTAGTTTTAACTGTCAATCAACCCGTTAGTTTAATAGATTTGTGGCAAGGTCCAGTTACCTCTTTTATTGAAAAACAAGCAGGATTTTCCACAGATTTAGTTAACAAAGCATTGTCATTATTAGAAACCTTAGATAATTTGCAGATTGAATCAGTTGATGCAGATGCAGACGGAGAATGCAACCCATTGATTAAATATGTTCCCTTTCCGACAATCATTGCAGGACAACCCATATCAGAAGGATTAGAAATTAATGGAAAAATTAACGCTTGGGGTCATGAAGCGATTTTACTCCTGCAAGGTAACATAAGTTTAAATAATATTAGTGGTTCGTTAAAAGTTTTTGAAATAGATTTAGGATTTGCCAAAATCACAGGAGCAGATGATGATAGTTTAGATTTAGCCTTAAAAGTCACACCTACAGAACAGTATCTTCAGGGAGATGGTTATGTAGAGTTACTTGGTAACGAAATTGCCAATGTAGAATTTAAAATTACTGCTACAAATGCGATCTTTAAAAACTTTGATTTAAATTTAGCTAATCTGATAAGTCTTGATGTTGATGATTTAATTATAGATATCAAAACTGGCTGTGGTAGTGGTTGCGGAAAAATTTCCCTCTTAGGTAATACCCTAGCAGGTATTACATTTGATATTAATCAAACTAGTATTAATATAAACAATCTGGAAATCAATTTACTTGGTTTTTTAAGTCTCAATATTCCCCTGTTAACAGTAAATTTAAATCAACAAATTGCCACAGGTGAAGCAGATATTACCGCCTTTAATCAAGCGTTAGGTAAGGGTAAATTATTATTTAACGTTCAAGATGTTTTCATCAAAGATGTATTTTTGAATTTAGTGAATATTTTGAAATTGAATGTTCCTAAATTGAAAGTTGACTTAACCAAGAGAAAAGTTTCTGGTTTAGGGAATATAACTATTTTAGGTAAAAAATTCACTGAGTTAGGTATCATCCTGAATGAAAGAGGATTGAAAGCAAAAAATGATTTTGATTTCGGCATTTTAGCCTTCAATGGTGCTACAGTTACCCTTGGTAAAGACAATCAGGGAAATATCAATAATTCAGCTAGTATTGTAGGTAATCTCAATTTTTTGGGTTATAATATTGCCAACATTAACGCCAAAGTAAATAGTGAAAAATTAACTGCATCGGGTAGCTTTAATTTTGGGGATATTCTCATCCTCAAAGGCATGAATAATCAGAAAAAAGCCACATTAATACTTAAAAAATCTAAGAATGGTCGTTATAATTCAGTGAGTATCATGGGCAGATTTTATTTGTTAAACCAAGAACTAACATCAGTGAAAATCAGTCAAAACAATGGTAATATCAAGATTTTAGGAATGTCTGTTAATGTCAAGAATTAATTAAAGGGGTTTGGAGCGTTTATAACCCTGCTATCACGCAAAGGATCAAAAATCAAATGGGAGTTTCATATAAAATTATTTTATATTAATAGCATTAATTTTTGTAATTGATGATAAATAATCTTAACTGTCTTAACTGTCCTTGCATTCTTAGGACAAGTCTGGGAAAAAAGAGAGGTGAAGTGGTGTAAACAATTGTACACATATCTTCTCAAACATGATATTGCCAATGTTGTTATTGGGGATGAGTTAAGCGTTAAAAATTTCAGCAGTGATGAATTCTCATCAACTAAAAAATCAGGAAAAATGAGGTCATTAAGCAATCAGTCTTATCGCATTGTTGCTATTCCAGGTGAAGGAATTGGTCCAGAGGTTGTAGAAGCTTCCTTAAAAGTTTTGCAGCAAGTAGCTCAACTAGAAAAATTTACCGTACAGGTAAATTATGGTTGGCTGGGTAAAACCGCTTTAGAAAAATTTGGTAGTTACTTTCCCCAAACTACGATAGAACTATGTAATGGATCTAATGGAATTGTCTTTGGTGCAGTTAGCCAAGGTGGACTGCTAGAATTACGAAAACATTATGACTTTTTTTGCAATCTACGTCCCATTCGGATTGTTGATAGTTTGGTGCATAAATCTAGCTTACGTCCAGAGAAAATTAAAGGACTGGATATACTCGTAATTCGAGAATTAGTCAGTGGAATTTATTTTGGCTCTGCTGCACGTGGTTCAGATGAAAAAGGAACTTATGGCTACCATACCATGCTCTATTACGATCATGAAATACGACGCATTGCTCGTCAAGCCTTGCAAAAAGCCCAACAACGTCGAGGAAAACTAACAGTAGCTCATAAAGAAAATGCCTTACCTAATTTGCCTTGGACTCGTTTAGTGCAAGAAGAAGCAACCGCATTTCCTGATGTTGTAGTCGAACCAATGTTAGTGGATAATTTAGCCATGCAAATGGTGATGAATCCCCAGAGATTTGATGTAATTTTGGCCAGCAATTTGTTTGGAGATATTCTTAGCGATATTGGCGGAGCATTAGTTGGTTCTCTAGGTTTATTAGGATCAGCCAGTCTCAATGCCGATGGATTTGGACTATACGAAGCAATTCACGGTACTGCACCAGATATAGCAGGGAAAGGAATTGCTAATCCTTTGGGAACTATTGGAGCTTGTGTTTTAATGCTAGAGCAGTGGGGGGAAAAAAGAGCCGCCCAAAGAATTATGGCAGCACAAGATCGAGTTTTAGCTCAAGGATATCGGACGGCTGATTTATCTCCGCAAGGAGAAGAAATATTAGTCAATACCGAACAATTAATACAACTTTTGCTAGAAGAAATTTATAATTTATATAATTTACAAAATTTAGAAATTGAGGTGTTGCATGAGTCCTATCAATAAAGAAGTGAATAACAAAGTTTTATATTTAGGGGATGATATTAATACAGATGATATTATGCCTGCTAATCGAGCTACAACTTATGATGCTGATATTTTAAAACAATATGCTTTAGAACATTTGATAGGAGTAGGAGAGTTATTAAAATATAATGTAATTGTCGCTGGGCAAAATTTTGGCTGTGGTTCTAGTCGAGAAATTGCCCCTGTTGCTTTGAAAGCTGCGGGAATTGAAAAAATACAGGCCAAATCATTTGCAGAAATTTTTTATCGCAATAGTATCAATATTGGCTTAAATTTAGAAATTTTAGAGGAAACACAGGAAAATCCTGTAGTTGATGCGATCGCCCAAGCAGGTGGACTCATACCATTTAATCAAATGCGTCGTCAGGGAAAAATTACCATTCCTCAAAGTGTCACTTCCCAACGACCCATGACGTTAGTAGAAAAACTCCTTGCTAAAGCTTCGGGTAATGCTTATGTCCGTCCTGGAGAAGTGGTTTTTGCTCAAGTTGACTTAGCTTTATCCCATGATGCGGTAGCAGGACCTGTAGCCACAACATTTTATAAAAATTACGGACAAGAAGCAAAACTCTGGGATGCTCAACGGGTAGTATTAGTAGCAGATCATTTTATCCAAGTTAATGACATTCGCAATGATCAAAAAGCCAATGTCATGTATCAGGAAATGCTAGACTTTGCCCAAGAGCAAGGATGTCATTTATTTGATATTGTTTCTCCCGGTGAAGCTGCTGGTATCTGTCACGTTTTACTCCCAGAAAAAGGATTTGTCCGCCCAGGAATGATCATTGCCGGTACAGACTCCCATACCTGTACTTACGGAGCATTAGGAGCTTTTTCTACTGGTGTGGGGACTACAGACATGGCAAATATCTATGCTATGGGGGATATGTGGATTCGCGTCCCCCCCACATTGGTATTCGATTTATCTGGAACTCTACCCCCCCATATCAGTGCTAAGGATATTATCTTGTTTATCCTGGGACAAATCGGCTGTGCTGGTGGTACAAGCAAGGTCATGGAATTTAGAGGGTCAATACTCGAACAAATGCCATTTGATGAACGCCTAACCCTTGCTAATATGGCCATTGAGTGTGGAGCAATATGTGGCTTAATTGTTCCCGATGACACAACCCGCAACTATGTTAGAAGTCGGTCTGATCAAGAATTTGAAGAATTTGTTGGCGATGCTGATGCTGAATATGAAAAAGTGTATAAATTTGACCTCAGTAATTTAGAGCCGCAAGTAGCCCGTCCTCCCAAACCAGATCAAGTAGTACCTATCAGTCAGATAGAAGAAACCCCCATTACCAAAGCTTTTATTGGTTCTTGTACAGGAGGTAAATTATACGACTTAGCCCAAGCAGCCGAAGTTTTACAGAATCACCGAGTCGCGGATGGTGTAGAGTTGTTTATTGTCCCTGCTTCCGTAGAAATTCGGGAAAAAGCAGAATCATTAGGATACATGGACATTTTTACCCAAGCAGGAGCAACGATTCTCAAATCAGGTTGTGGTGCTTGTATCAATTCGGGACTTGGAGTTTTAAACAAAGAAGAAACGGGGGTTTATGCAACCAATCGTAATTTTAAAGGACGCAGTGGTGATCCTACAGGGAAAAATTATTTAGCCTCTCCTAGAACGGTGGCCATTTCTGCGGTAAAAGGCAAAATAAGCCATAATCTCGATTAATTCTTGATTGAAGAAATCATATCAAAATGTTAGGAGATAACAGTGGATAACATTGTGAAAAAACTTGCCGGTTTAGGTCTTCCGGGCATCATTCTCTTAGTTATAGCATTCGCATCAGCAGGTAGTAATACTGTTATCGTTGCCGTGCTGACAGCAGCAGGAGGACCATTTGGTATTCTTGGAGGGATAGGTTTACTTGGTCTAACAAAGGTGGTAGGTGATCTCATCGCAGATTATGGAATTGAAGCTATTCTCAAAGCCGTTTATTCAGAACGTAGCAAAACCGAAACTTTGCGATCGCTAATCTACGAAATTGAAAATCTACCAATTTGCCCGGATCTGAAACTAAAATTGCAAGATTATCTAAAATCAGCAAGTAAAAAATATTTACCATCTCTGAGAACTGTAAATGCATCATCTGTAAAAATAGAAAACAATCATGTTATTAATTAAAATAATGGACTATATCATTAGATACCAAAATCATATTTTAGCTTTCAATTCATCAGCGAATTGTTGGCTGTGATAAAATTCCTGATTTTTAGTGTTTACCGACTAATTATTGAATTGACGATTTGTATAGATTGAGGTTGAATAGGAAAGAGAATGTTAAAAACTATCTGGATTTACTCTCAAGAGACACTTATCTTCCTTAGTCTAGATAATTCAATCTCATACCACCAAGCAAATTTTAACTAACAATTAACCAACAATTAACCAACAAATTAAGGACTGTAGGTGATCAAAATGATGGACGAAATCGTAAAAAAACTAGCTGGTCTAGGTCTTCCTGGTATAATTCTTGTAGTGATGGCAATATCATACTCTGGTAGTAATGCTGCTATTGTAGCGGCGCTCACATCAGTAGGGGGACCATTTGGTATCCTGGGAGGTATAGGTTTACTGGGTTTAGTAGGAGCAGTAGGAGACCTGATAGGAGATTTTGGTTTTGAAGCTATTCTCAAAGCAGTTTATTCAGAACGGACTAAAAACGAATCTATCAGAGCGCTCGTCAAAGAAATCAATGATTTACCCATTTCCGACGAGCTAAAAACCAAATTGATAAGTCACGTAGAATCAGAAGCTAATACAGCGACAGAAGCAGAAGTCGTGGAAGAACCAAGAACAGTAGAAATTGTGGACGAAGATGAAGAAGTAGCAGTAGAAGCATAATTTAATCCTGAAATTTGGTGACATTCTTAAATAAATGCCACTAAATAAAGGTGTGTTTTAAATTTCTACCTTGGTAAAAACAATCTCACCAAAATTAGAGATAATATAAAAATGGCCTCTGAGTTCGATTATACCTTATTAATACCTCAAAGGCCATTTCTCTAAAAATCAAATCTAAGGGAGCATACCAAATGTGTAAGTTTATTTTTTTTGATTGAACCGCAAAGGACGCAAAGTACACAAAGGTAAGAGGGTTTCAGAGGGTTGTTGGTGTAGCTGCGTTTATTTTTCCAAAGTTGGGATGCTCCCAAATCTAACAATCAAAACAGTCATGTTTTTGAGAAAATCTCAACATGATAGCCAATCATTAAGATAATAAAAATCATTAAAGCAGCAAATATTCATCGGTTCTTAACACAGCAAAAATATCAATTTATATACAAAAATCATGGAAGAAATGGTGATTAACTCAACTGATAATCTGGAGAATTTGCCCGGTTTAACCGAGCAAGAAAAACAGCAAATATTGGTGGCATGGAATAATACCACGGTAGATTATCCTCAGCATTTGTGCATACATGAATTATTTGCAGCACAAGTGGAAAAAACCCCAGATAATATTGCTGCTGTTTTTAATGGTCAAAAACTTACTTATCAAGAGTTGAATCACCAAGCTAATAAAGTAGCTCATTATTTACAATCTTTAGGTGTAGGAACAGAAGTTTTAGTAGGGATTTCTGTCGAACGTTCCCTAGAAATGATCGTTGGTTTACTGGGTATTCTCAAAGCAGGTGCAGCTTACCTACCACTAGATCCCACCTATCCCAAAGAGCGGATATCTTTCATGCTCTCAGATTCCCAAGTACAAGTATTATTAACTCAGCAAAAGTATGTGGAAAACTTTGCTGAAAGTGGTGTAAAAACAGTTTGTTTGGATCAAGATTGGGAATTAATTGATAGCCAAAATTCGGAAAATCCTACCAGCAATGTCACAGCAGAAAACCTCGCTTATGTAATTTATACATCTGGTTCTACAGGCACACCAAAAGGAGTTGCTGTACCCCATCGGGCAGTAAATCGCTTAGTATGTAATACCAATTATGTACAGTTTACAACCACTGACCGCACTGCCCAAGCTTCCAATACTTCATTTGATGCAGCCACCTTTGAAATTTGGGGAACTCTATTACATGGAGCTACCTTAGTCGGTATTCCTCAAAACGTTCTCCTTTCACCCCTAGACTTTGCCGACTACATCAGTGAACAAAGAATTAATATCTTATTTTTAACCACTGCCTTATTTAATCAATTAGCTAACATTGTTCCTCAAGCATTTAAAGACCTGCGATACTTATTATTTGGTGGTGAAGCTGTAGATCCGAAAACAGTTAGAGCAGTTTTGAAAAATGGCGCACCCCAGAATTTATTGCACGTTTATGGACCAACTGAAAGTACAACATATTCCTGTTTTTATCCAGTAGAAGATGTACCAGAAGGTGCAACAACATTACCCATTGGTCGCCCCATATCTAATACACAAATATATATACTTAACGAGCAACTACAACCTGTTCCCGTAGGTACTCCAGGGGAAATATACATTGGTGGTGATGGTTTAGCGCGAGGCTATCTCAACCGCCCAGAATTAACAGCAGAAAGATTTATTTCTCATCCGTTTCCTAATCCAAAATCTAAAATCCAAAATCCAAAATTGTATAAAACTGGGGATTTGGCCCGTTATTTACCAGACGGTAATATTGAATTTGTGGGGCGAATTGATAATCAAGTCAAAATTCGCGGTTTTCGGATTGAACTAGGAGAAGTTGAAGCGGCTTTAAGTCAACACCCAGATATACAACAAGCGGTTGTAATTGTTCGGGAAGATGTTCCTGGTGATAAACGGTTAGTTGCTTATGTTGTATCTGATCAAAAATCCCCAGTTACCGCCACAACCTTAAAAAACTTCCTCGAAGACAAGCTACCCGCTTACATGATTCCAGCCGCTTGGATGGTGCTGGACTCCTTACCCTTGACCCCCAATGGTAAAGTTGATCGTCGTAGTTTGCCAGCCCCCACTCGCACACGCCCTGATTTAGAAGAAGCCTTTGTTGCACCCCGTAACTCGATTGAAGAACAGTTAGCGACTCTCTGGACTGAGTTATTAGGACTGGATGTAGTGGGAGTCAATGATAACTTTTTCTGTTTGGGTGGTCACTCCCTGATTGTGACGCAAATGATTTCTAGGGCGCGGGAAATGTTCGGGGTAAATATATCTTTTGCTCAAGTATTTGCTAACCCCACCATAGCTGCTGTAGCTCAACTCATTGCCCAAGGTGGTGAAGAAATTCAATGGGAACGCCCCACCATTCAACACATTGCCCATGAAGGACTTGTACCAGTTTCCTTTTCCCAAGAGCGGATTTACTTTGTCCATAAATTAGCACCAGAAAACAGCGCCTATCAATTCCAGGCCACAATGGACATTAGAGGCAAACTGGATTTTGAAGCTCTAAAACGTTCTCTAGATGAGATTGTCAGACGGCATGAAATCTTCAGGACAACCTATCAAGAGGTGAATGGTAGGCTGTATCAAGTAATTCACCCACATCCAGGAGCCGCTTTTAGAGTCGTTGATCTGCGGGATATTCCTGAACCGGAGCGACAAATAGAGGCACAAAAGTTAGTAGAAGCAGAACTGCTCACACACCTAGACCTAACCCAACTACCCATAGTGCAATGGGCGGTATTTCAGTTAAGCGACCAGGATTATATATTGACCCATGTTGAGCATCACATGGCGCATGATGGCTGGTCATTTAACGTCTTTTTAAGTGAGTTGGTAGCACTGTATGAAGCTTTCTGGGCGGGTAAACCTTCCCCATTACCGGAATTAAGTTATCAGTTTGCTGATTTTGCTACTTGGCAGCGTGAATGGGCGAAAACTCCAGAAGCTCAAGCGCAGTTAGTGTATTGGCAACAACAGTTAGCAGGGATGCCGCCGTTGTTGGAATTACCTTACGATCGCCCACGTCCCAAAGAGCAAACCTATAATGGCGAACACGCGCGGAGAGAATTGCCCGTTGAGTTGTGCGAATCTCTGAGAGCTTTCAGTCATCAGCAAGGTGCAACCTTATTTATGACGATGTTGGAGGCTTTTATCATCCAGTTGCACCGCTACATTGGCCAAGATGATATTTTTATCGGTTCTGCGGTTGCCAATCGCCGGATGCACCAGATCGAAAAGATTATGGGTATGGTTGTTAACAACTTGGTTTTACGCACCGACGTTTCAGGAAATCCCACCGTGAGGGAATTACTTGATCGGGTGCGCCAAATGACAATGGAAGCTTACGCTAACGAAGATGTACCCTTTGATAAAGTGGTAGAAGCGGTGAAACCAGTTCGCAACCTGAGTCATAATCCGCTATTTCAGGTGATGTTTAGTTTCCATAACTCTGCCAAGCCTTATTTAAAATTCCCTGGCTTTGACTTCATCCTGCATGAACCAGCGAGTAACAAATCTGCCAAGTTTGACCTTGATTTCTTAGTGATCCCCCGATTTGAACAAAGTGTCCAGTACGGTGCGAAAACGGGAGCAAAAGGAATTACCCTGGATTTGGAATATAACAGCGACTTGTTTGATGCTGAAAGCATGGAAGCGATGCTAGAGCAGTATGAACAGGTATTAATTGAGATTGTCGCTAACCCAGATCAACGAATTGGACAAATCCCCCTAATTACCGCATCACAACAAAAATTATTAAGGGAATGGAATCAAACAGATAGTGAAACTACACAGAGCCTGTGTATCCATAAGTTATTTGAACTGCAAGTAGAATTAACACCGGATGCCGTAGCTGTAGAACAGGATGGTAAAAAATTAACTTACCGAGAATTGAGCGATCGCGCCAACAAAATCGCCCACTATCTGCAAAGTTTAGGAGTCAAACCAGAAACCTTGGTAGGTATCTGTGTTGATCGTTCCCTAGAAATGATTGCTGGTTTATTGGGTATTCTTAAAGCCGGTGGTGCTTACGTTCCCATTGATCCTGCTTATCCCCAAGAACGCATAGCTGAGATTATTGGAGATACCCAACTCGGTATTTTACTCACACAAAATAGATACCAGGAAAAACTGGTAGGTTATACCGGAAAAACCATTTGTTTAGATACAGATTGGGCGAAAATTGCTACCCAAAGTACAGCTAACCCAGTTAGTGACGTTCAACTCAATAACCTAGCTTATATTATTTATACCTCCGGTTCTACGGGTAAACCCAAGGGGGTAATGATTGAACATCGTTCATTATTGAACTTTGTCACCACTGCCATTGATGAGTATGGTATAAATTCTCAAGATCAGGTTCTGCAATTTGCCTCTATTTGCTTTGATACATCCATAGAAGAAATCTTCCCCTGTCTTGCTGTTGGTGCAACCTTGGTGTTACGCACTGAAGAAATGCTCAACTCCAGCGATGATTTTTGGCGGTGTTGTCAAAAATGGCAGTTAACAGTTTTGGACTTACCCACAGCATACTGGCATCAATTAGTAACAGAACTGAATCCCCAAAACTCACCCATTCCTGGAAGTTTGAGAACTGTGATTATTGGTGGGGAAGAAGTTCACCTAGAGAAAGTGCAACATTGGCATAACTGCACGGCGCATCTTTCCTCATCTCCCCAATTATTTAACAGCTACGGACCCACAGAAGCCACAGTAGTCACCACCTTAGAACGCCTCACCCCAACAAATACTACTGTGAGTATTGGTAAACCCATTAGTAATGCTCAGGTTTACGTTTTAGATCAATATCAGCAACCCGTACCCATAGGAGTTCCTGGGGAATTACACATTGGGGGAGCAGGACTAGCTAGAGGATATTGGCAACGTCCAGAACTCACAGCCGAGAAATTTATTGAGAACACAGAAGGGAATAGATTATACAAAACAGGAGATTTAGTCAAATTACGCAGAGATGGTAGTTTAGAATACCTGGGACGGGTTGACAATCAGGTAAAAATTCGCGGTTTCCGCATTGAGTTGGGAGAAATTGAGACAGTATTAAGACAACATCCACAAGTATCCCAAGCTGTTGTCATTGCCCATCAAGAAACTACTGGACAAAAGCGACTTGTAGCTTATTTCGTACCCCAAAACCCCTCTCCAAACCTCTCCCCTGCAAGGAGAGAGGCTTCAGAAATTCCCCCTTCCCTTGTAGGGAAGGGGGCTAGGGGGTTAGGTCTTTCAGATAGCGTGGACGAACTGCGTCAGTTTCTTAAACAGAAATTACCAAATTACATGATTCCGGCGGCGTTCATGGTGTTAGATAGTATACCCATGACCTCTAATCAAAAGGTAGATTATCGCGCATTACCAACACCTGATTTTTCTCGCAGTGATGAAGATAAATTTGCAGCACCACGCACACTGATAGAAGAGAAATTAGTGGCGATTTGGTCAGAAGTGCTGAGAATAGAAAATGTTGGTATTCACGATAATTATTTTGAATTGGGTGGAGATTCAATTCTGAGTATTCAGCTAGTTTCTAAAGCGAATCAGGCGGGTATTCAAATTGCTGCTAAACAGTTATTTAGGTATCAAACTATTGCTGAGTTAGCGACAGTAGCGGGTATGACTCGCCAAATCAACGCCGAACAAGGTTTAGTAACTGGTAAAGTTGGTTTAACACCGATTCAAAAATGGTTTTTTGAACAGAAATTACCAGAAATCAATTACTTTAACCAGTCAGCATTGTTAGAAGTTCCTGCTGATTTGCAACCTGAATTATTGCAGGAAGTGGTACAAAAACTTTTGGGACAACATGATGCTTTGCGATTGCAATTTGTCCAGGATGAGGAAAACTGGCAACAAATCCACACCGATCTACAAGAAACAGTACCATTAAGCATCTTTGATTTATCGCATCTGTCAGCAGCAGAACAGGAAACAGCGATAAAAACTAAAGATACAGAACTACAAGCGAGTTTGGATTTAGCCAAGGGAGAAATTGCCAAAGTTGCATTATTTCAATTAGGCAAAAATCAACCAAATTGTTTACTATTCATTATTCATCACTTGGCAGTTGATGGTGTGTCTTGGCGGATTTTATTGGAAGATTTAGCCACAGCTTACCAACAAATAAGCCGGGGTCAGGCGATAAAATTACCAGAGAAAACAACATCCTGGAAATATTGGAGCGATCGCCTAACAGAATACGCTCAAAACCAAGCTGTGAAAGAGTTAGATTACTGGGTAAATCAATCTAATATTTCGACCAAACCTTTACCAGTAGACTATCCTGCATCTGAAGAAAATAACACCCTGGACTCCACTGCATCTGTGTCACTGGCGTTAAATGAAGAACAAACCCGCGCCCTGTTACAAGATGTTCCTGCTGCTTACAATACCCAAATTAATGATGTTTTATTAACGGCTTTAGTACAGAGTTTTGCCCAATGGACAGGAGAAAATTATTTACTAATTGATTTAGAAGGACATGGACGGGAAGACTTATTTGAAGATGTAGACCTTTCACGAACTGTAGGTTGGTTTACCACATTATTCCCTGTGGGTTTAGAAATCAAAGAAAACCAACCAGGGGAAGCATTAAAGTCAGTCAAAGAACAACTGCGAAGCATTCCCAACCGGGGAATAGGTTATGGTGTCTTGCGATATTTAAACGCAGACAACAGCATCCGCGAAAAATTAGCTTCCTTTCCATCAGCGCAAGTTAGTTTTAACTACCTAGGACAATTTGATCAAGTTCTGAAAGCATCATCAGTTTTAGGTGAAGCTAAAGAATTTAAATCAGAACAAAGTTTATTAAATCGTCGTAGCCACCTATTAGGAATTAGCGGTTTTATTCGGACTGGAAAACTAGAAATGACTTGGGCATATAGTGATAAAATTCACAAACGAGACACCATAGAAAGATTAGCTTCAGGATTCATGGAAGCATTAACAACCCTCATAGATCACTGTCAATCAAAAGACGATCAAAGCTATACACCATCTGACTTTTCCGCCGCTAAACTCAATCAAAAACAGCTAGATAAATTCCTAGCAAAACTCAACAAGAAGAAGTAAATAGGTCATGGGTAATTGGTAATGGGTAATTGGTTAATCCTCCTTCTGTTACCTGTACCCAATCACCAACTCCCTTCCAGGACTAACATTACCTATCTTCTTCTCTTCTTCTTCCTTCGTGTTCTTCGTGTCCTTCGTGGTTCATTCAAAAGGGAAGAATCACCAATCACCAAACCAGAGGTAATTTCATGCAAAGTATCGAAGACCTTTATGAACTTTCACCCATGCAACAAGGGATGTTGTTTCATACCCTTTATGCACCAGAATCAGAAGTTTATTTTGAGCAGTTACTTTGTATCCTTTCTGGGGAATTGAATTTTTCTGCATTCCAAAAAGCTTGGGAACAAGTTGTAGCTAGACATTCAATATTACGCAGTGCTTTTTTCTGGGAAGAAATAGAAAAACCCTTGCAAATGGTGAGTAAGCAAGTGGATCTTCCCTGGGAAAAATTAGATTGGCGACATTTAACAACTGATGAACAACAAAAAAATTTAGAGGATTTTTTGGTGAGCGATCGCCTAAAGGGATTTGCTCTCAATCAAGCTCCTTTAATGCGTTTTACCATCATTCAATTAACTGACAATACCTATCAATTTATTTGGAGTCATCACCATATATTATTTGATGGTTGGTCAATGCAAATTATCATCAAAGAAGTTTTAGCTTTATATGAAGCAAATCAACGGGGTGAATATTTAAGATTGTCACCAGTTCGACCTTATAAAGAATATATTGAATGGTTACAAGAACAGGATATTGAAAAAGCTAAACAATTTTGGCAACAAACACTACAAGGTTTGCAAACACCTACTATTTTAACTGGTAAGAAAGGACAAGGAATATATCAAGAAAAACGTTTTCAATTATCGGAAACGGTAACTGAAAAATTGCAAAATGCGGCACGACAACATCATTTAACATTAAATAATTTAGTCCAGGGAGCATGGAGTTTATTAATTTCCCGCTACAGTGGCGAAAAAGATGTAGTTTTTGGGGCAACTGTATCCGGTCGTCAACCTGTAATAGAAAATATAGAATCAATGGTGGGATTATTAATTAACACCATTCCCACCCGTGTAAAAATTGATAATCAAAAACAAATATTATCTTGGCTGCAAGAATTACAAACTCAAGCAATAGAACAAGAACAATATAGTTATTTTCCCCTGGCAGAAATTCAACAAGTAAGTGATATTCTTCCCGGAATGCCATTATTTGAAAGTCTGTTAGTCTTTGAAAATTATCCTGTAGATTCCAGTAAACAAGACACACAAAAAACATTAGAAATTAGTCATCTCAGTTGTTTTGAAAGAACAAACTACCCATTAACAATAGTCATTAATCCTGGTTCACAATTAGGAGGTAGATTTGTTTATGATACTAGATACTTTGATGAACAAACATTAGTCCGCATGATTGGTAGTTTCCAAACATTGCTCACAAGATTTTCGGAAAACCTACAACAGAATATTTCACAAATATCTTTACTCAGTGCCGAGGAAGAACAAGAATTAATACTTTTAGAGAATCATCAAAATCAAGAAAATATTAATTATCAATGTCTTCATGTTTTATTTGAAGAACAAGTACAGAAAACACCTGATAAGATTGCAGTTGTTTATAAACAACAAAATTTAACTTATCGAGAATTAAATAACCGTGCCAACCAATTAGGAAATTATTTAAAATCATTAGGAGTTAAAGCAGAAACTAGGGTAGGAATTTGTGTTGAGCGTTCCTTAGAAATGGTAATAGGAATACTCGCCATTCTTAAAGCTGGTGGTGTTTATGTACCATTAGATCCAGCTTATCCTACAGAAAGACTAGCTTTAATGCTGGAAGATGTAACAACACCCATATTACTAACACAAACTCATTTACAAAATAATTTACAAAATAGACTACCACTCAATCAGCAAACAGTGGTGAATGTTGATACAGATGGGGAAATTATCGCCCAATATCCAGCAGACAATTTACCCTGTGAAGTTACTCCAGAAAATTTAGCTTATATCATTTATACATCAGGTTCAACAGGAACACCAAAAGGAACAGAAGTTCCCCATCGTAGCTTTATAGGTTTTATGTTTGGGGTTGATTATATTCAACTTGATGAAAACCAGATTTGGCTACAACATTCATCAATTTCTTGGGATGGACTCACCCTAGAAATGTGGACACCCTTACTTTATGGTGGACGTTGTGTACTTTATCCAGAAAAAATTCCTACAGCAGAAAAATTAACCCAAATTATTCAAGAACAAAAAGTTAATACTCTGTTTCTGACTACTGCATTATTCAACTTCATGATTGATACAATGCCACAAGGTTTATCAGGAATTAAACAACTGTTAACAGGGGGAGAGTCAGTTTCTGTATCTCATGTGCGTCGTGCTTTAGCACTATTACCAGAAACCAAAATCATCAATGGTTATGGACCTTCAGAATGTACAGTATTTACCTGTTGTTATCCCATTCCTCAACAAACTGCTGAAAATATTAATTCCCTTCCCATTGGTAAACCCATTGGAGACAGAACAGTTTATATATTAGATACTCATTTACATAGAGTTCCTATTGGTGTTCCTGGTGAACTATATATAGGTGGTGCGGGTGTTGCTAGAGGTTACTTAAATCAACCAAAATTAACGAGTGAAAGATTTATTTCTAATCCCTTTATGGAGGGAGATACCCTTTACAAAACAGGGGATTTAGTTCGGAGTTTACCTAATGGAAATATAGAATTTATCGGAAGAATTGATACACAAGTGAAACTGCGCGGTTTTAGGATTGAATTAGCAGAAATTGAAGCAGTTTTAAATCAACATCCTGACATTCAACAAGTTGTAGTAATGGCGCGGGAAGATGAACCAGGTAAGAAATTATTAGTAGCTTATTTGGTAGCACAGGATAATGTACCAACTCCCAGCAGTTTGAGAAACTTCCTCAAATCAAAACTGCCAGATTACATGATTCCTGCTGCTTTTGTATTTTTAGAGAATTTACCCCTAACTCCTAATGGTAAAATCAATCGCCGTGCTTTACCAGTTCCCGATCATACACAAAGAAATTTAGAAATTGATTTTGTTCCACCTAGCACCGATACAGAAAAAGAATTAGCAGATATTTGGACAGAAGTTCTGAAATTAAAACAAGTAGGAATTCATGATAACTTCTTTGAATTAGGAGGACATTCCTTACTAGCTACCCAAGCAATTTCTCGTTTAAGAGAAATCTTCTCTCTAGACTTTCCCTTGCGTTATTTATTTGAAAATCCCACCATTGCCGAACTTGCCCAAAAAGTTACAGAACAACAAATTGAGCAAGTGGAAAATGATGAACTAGCGAGGATTTTAGCAGAAGTAGATAAATTATCAGAAGAGGAGGTAACACAACAATTAATGTTGTGATGATTAGTTGTAGCTAATTGTAAAATTTCTTCCTTCTCTGTGTCCTCTGCGCCTCTGCGGTTTGATAAAAAATAAAAAAATAAATTAACACAAAAATGAGCGACTTACTAAAACAACTTGAAAAATTATCACCAGAAAAACGAGCATTAGTTTTACAAAAACTAAAACAGCAACAACAAACCCCACATCTAAAACCAGTATCACGGGAAAAACCCCTTCCCCTATCCTTTGCTCAACAAAGACTGTGGTTTATTGACCAACTAGAAGGAGAAAATGGTGTTTATAATGTGCCATTTTTCTGGCAGATTAGCGGTATTTTAAATATTAATGCCTTAGAAAAAGCTATTTTAGAAATTATCCAACGCCATGAAATTTTACGCACTAGCTTTTCTGTTGTTAATGAATCACCCATACAGGTAATTCACACCCAACCTGAATTAAAAATAGAAGTCTTAGACTGGCGACAATTGCCAGAAAAAGATCAATTCAGCAAAGCTAAACATTTAGCAATAGCAGAATTACAACAACCATTTAATTTATCAAAAGCTCCTTTATTGCGAGTAAAATTAATACAACTGGCTGATGCCTGCGGCGAGCGAAGCTATCAATCTCATTTGCTGTTATTGGTCATTCATCACATAGTTTGTGATGGTTGGTCAATGGATATTTTCCGCCAAGAATTATTCACTCTTTACACCGCTTTTTGTAGTGGGGAATCTTCTTATTTAGCGCCATTATCTTTACAATATGCTGATTTTGCTCACTGGCAAAGATCATATTTACAAGGAGAAACTTTAAATAAACAACTCAATTACTGGCAACAACAATTAGCAGAAATTAACCCATTATTAGAACTACCTACAGATTATCCCCGTCCATCGGTCCAAAGTTTTAAAGGACGTAGTGAATTTATACAAATTGATTTAGATTTAACACAAAAATTAAAGCGATTAAGTCAGGAGTCAGGAACTACTTTGTTTATGACTTTACTGGCAGTATTCGCGCTGTTATTGTCTCGTTATAGTAATCAAAATGATATTGTAGTTGGTTCTGCGATCGCCAATCGTAACCGCAAAGAAATAGAACCATTAATTGGCTTTTTTGTCAATACTTTAGCGTTGCGTACCAACTTACAAGGAAATCCCACTTTTAGAGAATTACTGCAACGGGTAAAACAAGTAACTTTAGATGCTTATGATCATCAAGATTTACCCTTTGAAAAATTAGTTGATGAATTAGGTTTAGAGCGATCGCTTGCTCATCATCCCCTCTTTCAAGTTGCTTTTGGTTTACAAAATGGAACACAAGCAAAAATAGAAATTCCTGGTTTAACTCTCACTCGGTTTGAGTGGGAAAACACCACAACATTCTTTGATTTATCCTTAATTTTCCGGGAAACTCCCCAAGGTTTAACCGGAGAGTGGGAATACGCAACTGATTTGTTTGCAGATACAACTATTCAAAGGATGGTGCGCCATTTTGAGGTTCTGCTCAAGCAAATTATTGATCATCCCCATCAATCAATTAATACTCTATCTTTGCTGACTCCAGATGAAATTCAGCAACTACAAACATGGAATCAAACAGAAACAGAATATCCTCAAGATAAAACTCTTGTTGACTTATTTGAACAGCAAGTTATTAAGAATCCTAATAATTTAGCTGTAGTTTTTGAATCTGAAAGTTTAACTTATGAACAGTTGAACGCAAAAGCAAACCAATTAGCTAATTACTTAATTGAAAATTACCAAATTCAATCAGATAACCCATCACCAATCACCAATCACCAATCACCAACTTTAATTGGTATTTCTGTGGAACGTTCTTTGGAAATGATTGTTGGTATTTTAGGGATTCTGAAAGCTGGTGGTGCTTATGTACCCATTGATCCCAACTATCCCCAAGAACGGATTGAGTTGATGTTAGAAGATTCGGGGATATCGGTTTTATTAACCCAAAGTTTTTTAGTAGATAAATTACCTTTAGATAGTTTAAAAAATCCTGTTGAAGTTGTTTATTTAGATGATAGCTCACGCAAAGACGCAAAGGCGCAAAGGAAAAATCAAGTTAAGTCTGATAATTTAGCTTATGTGATTTATACTTCTGGTTCTACTGGAAAACCTAAAGGTGTGATGATTGAACATCAAGCAATTGTGAATTTAGCTTTAGCTTGGGGTGAAAAATTCCAAGTTAAAAATGAAAGTCGTTTACTACAATTCGGTTCTTTTAGTTTTGATTTATCCATTGGTGAAATTGCTACTGCTTTATCAGCAGGTGCTTGTTTATATTTAGCTCATAAAGATACTTTATTACCTGGTGAAAGTTTAGTTGAATTTTTAATTGAACACAAAATTACTCACGGCTTTTTATCACCTTCGGCTTTATCTGTCTTACCAAAAGTGAGTTTTCCAGATTTACAATGTCTGACTGTTGGTGGAGAAGCTTGTCCGGCTGAATTAGTCAGTCAGTGGGGAAGAGAACAAAGTTTATATAATTGCTACGGTCCAACAGAATCTACAGTAACGGCGGCTATTTATCTGTGTCAACCAAATGGCGAAAAACCACCAATTGGTAAACCGTTATCTAATCTTCGCATTTATATTTTAGATACAAATAATCAACCATTGCCCCCTGGTATTCCTGGGGAATTATGTATTGCAGGAGTAGGTTTAGCTAGAGGTTATCTCAACCGTCCTGAAACTACCGCCGAAAAATTTATTGAAATTAATTTATTTGGGAAAACTGAACGCATTTATAAAACTGGTGATTTGGCGAAATGGGTTAATGATGGCAATTTAGAATATTTGGGGCGCATTGATGAGCAGGTAAAATTACGCGGTTTTAGAATTGAACTGGGTGAAATTGAATCACTATTATTACAGCATCCATTAGTTAAAGAAGCTGTGGTGATTTTATATGAAACTGATAATAATCCCCGGTTAATTGCCTATATTACAGAGTTAGAAAAAACAGCGAGCTTGGCGTTTAAGGGGGCGGTTGAAGTGAGAGAATACCTCAAAAATCGCTTACCAAATTATATGATTCCTAGCCAAATTATGGTTTTGGAAAACTTGCCCCTCACCGCTAATGGCAAAATAGACCGCCGGGCATTACCAGAACCAAACACAGCCACTGCTGCTGATTTGGAAATACCAGTAAATCAAACAGAAGAAATACTCGCTAGTTTATGGCAAGGTTTGTTAAAAGTTCAGTCTATTAGTCGTAGTCATAACTTCTTTGAACTGGGGGGAAATTCTCTATTAGCAACACAATTAATTACCCGAATTCGTGACAGTTTTCAGGTAGAAATACCTGTCCGCAAGATATTTGAACAAAGTATTTTATCTGAGTTGGCGCGGGAAATTGATAAAGCATCTAAGAGTGTGATTTTACCTGCGATCGCACCCCAACCAGACCATGAACCAAAAACCCTATCTTTTGCCCAATCAAGACTTTGGTTTTTAGCCCAGTTGGAAGGTCAAGGAACTTCTTCTACCTATAATATGCCGATCGCATTCCAAATTGACGGTAATCTCAATGTCAAGGCTTTGCGACAAAGTTTAACTTATTTATTAGAAAGACATACAAGTTTACGCTCTTATTTTCCTGCCTTAAAGGGAAAACCTCAAGTATTAATCAGAGATATAAACGATATAGAAGTTCTAGAAATTGCTGACTTGCAAACACTCGACCCCAAGACGCAAGCAGAGGATGTACGCAGGTTAGCCGATAGTTATGCTCAAGCACCCTTTGACTTAAATACTGGTTCCCTGTTCAAAGCTAAACTACTGCAACTGAGCGAGCAGAAAAATATCTTGATGATTAATATGCACCACATTATCAGTGATGGCTGGTCAATAATTGTATTTAAGCGGGAATGGGAGCAGGCTTATGCTGCTTATACTGCTGGTTCTGTACCAAACTTGTCACCGTTGCCGATTCAGTATAGTGATTTTGCAGCTTGGCAGCGCACTTGGTTACAAGGGGAAACTTTAGTTAATCAGGAAAATTACTGGCAACAACAACTAGCTGATGTACCTCGCTTACTAGAATTACCTACAGATTATCCCCGTCCCGCACAACAAAGTTATCAGGGTAAGGGATATAAACATCGTTTGAGCAGCGAACTAACACACAAACTGAAAGCCCTTTGTCAACAACATGGGGTAAGTTTGTTTATGACCATGTTGGCTAGTTTTAATATTTTACTATCCCGTTATAGTCGTGCAGAAGACTTATGTGTGGGTACTGTAATTGCTAACCGCACCCATCGGGATATAGAAGGATTAATTGGCTTTTTTGTCAATACCTTGGTATTGCGGAGCAAAATCCAGTCAGAGCAAGGATTTATTCACCTACTCCAACAAACTCGCCAAACTTGTTTAGAAGCTTATGCCCATCAAGATATTCCCTTTGAATATCTAGTAGAAAAACTGCAACCAGAACGCACCCTCAGCTATAATCCCTTATTCCAAGTGATGATAGTATTGCAAAACTTGGAAGGTGCAGGAAAGAATGTTAATTTAACAGATTTAGAGATTCAAGAATTTAAACAAAGCTATCCCTTTGCTAAATTTGATTTGACACTTGATTTGTGGGAAAGAAATGGTCAATTAGACTGTATGTGGGGATATGCTACCGATTTATTTACAGAAGAAACTATTAAACGCATGGCGGGACATTTTGAAGTTTTGCTGACAGCAATTACTGAAAATCCCCAACAGCCAATTTATCAGCTACCCATCATCACCCCAGCAGAAATTCAACAGCTACAAATTTGGAATCAAACAGACGCAGATTATCCTCAAAATCATACTCTGATGACTCTGTTTGCACAACAGGTAGAAAAAACCCCTGATCAAATTGCAGTGGTGTTTGCAAATCAAAGTTTGAGTTATGAACAACTGAATCAAAAAGCTAATCAACTAGCCCAAAAAATATCTAACTATTTAATTGAAAATTATCAAATTCAACCTAATACTTTAATTGGTATTTGTGTTGAACGGTCTTTAGAAATGCTGATTGGGATCTTTGCTATCCTCAAAGCAGGTGCGGCTTATGTACCCATTGATCCGAGTTACCCCCAAGAACGTATTAATTTAATCATTGAAGATAGTAATGCTGTTATATTACTCACAACTAAATCTTTGCAAAAACAACTTTCTTTAGAACACCTGAAAAATACTACTCAATTAGTATTTTTAGATGGACTGGAGCAGGGAAGTCAGGAGTCGGGAGTCGGGAGTGAGGAAGTTTTTAATCACCAATTACCAATTACCAATCACCATGATTTAGCTTATGTAATTTATACCTCAGGTTCTACAGGAAGACCGAAAGGAGTAGCGATTTGTCACGCCTCACTGACTAATTTCTTATATTCCATGAAAGAAAAGCTGGGAATAAATGCGTCCGATACTCTCCTAGCTGTGACAACTATATCTTTTGATATTGCTGCGCTGGAAATTTATTTACCTCTAATAGTAGGAGCAAAAATAATTCTAGCCAGTAGAGAAATCGCCTCTGATGGGTTCCAGTTAGCAGAACAATTAGTGAACAATGCCGTTACTTTTATGCAGGCTACTCCTGCTACCTGGCGGATGTTGTTAGCCGCAGGATGGCAAGGTTCAACTCAACTCAAAATCTGCTGTGGCGGTGAGGCATTAACTTGGGAACTGGCCGAGCAACTACTAGAAAGAAGTGGTGAACTTTGGAATCTTTATGGTCCAACGGAGACTACTATTTGGTCAGAGATTTATCAAGTAAACAATTTTGACCAAAAAGACTATGATCAAGGATCTGTATTATCTATTGGCAAGGCGATCGCCAACACACGCACCTATATTTTAGATAAACACAATCAACCCCTGCCCCCAGGCATACCAGGGGAACTCTGCATTGCAGGTGCAGGTTTAGCACAAGGTTATTTGCATCGTCCTGAAACTACCGCCGAAAAATTCATCACATTAGAATTATTTGGTAAAACTGAGCGTATTTATAAAACCGGCGATTTAGCCCGTTGGTTAGCTGATGGCAATTTACAATACTTAGGTCGGATTGACCATCAAATTAAACTGCGTGGTTTCCGAATACAATTAAGTGAAATTGAAGCGACATTAGTTAAACATCCCAAAATTCAGGCAGCAGTCGTTACTGTCAGGGAAGAAACTGACCTGGATAAACGCCTGGTAGCTTATATTGTACCAACAGCAACAGAAGAAGAGAGCAATCAAGATCATCCAGCTTTATTCGCACAATTGCGGCGCTTTCTAGCCAAAACTCTCCCTGATTATATGATTCCCAGCCATTTTGTGGTGTTGGAAAAATTACCACTCACACCCAATGGCAAAATAAACCGTAAAGCCTTACCTGCACCAGAGACAACAATTGTATCCACAGATATTGAAGTTCCTGTAACAGAGACAGAAAAATCCCTGGCACAAATATGGGCAAAACTGCTGAAATATGAAGTCATATCCCGACAAGATCACTTTTTTAACTTGGGAGGACATTCATTATTAGCAACCCAACTGTGTTATCGCATCCGCGACACTTTCAAAGTAGAATTACCACTGCATCAAGTATTTGAGACTCCCAACTTGATAGACTTGGCAAATTATCTAGATAGCTGCCTTTGGGTTAATTCCGCAACAGCAGATGTACAGCCTTTAAACTCAGACGAAGAGGAAATTGAACTATGACCATGACACAAAATCAACAAGTAGTTTCATTAATGCTTCGTTTGCAAAGTATGGGCTGCCGAATTTGGGCAGAAGATGATAAATTACGGATTCGTACTAGCAAAAATGCCCTAACTGCGGAACTCAAGCAGGAAATTCAAAACAATAAAGCAGATATTCTCGCTTTTTTGAAAGCTGCTAAAAAACAAGTAGTTGTCACAGACTCCATTCCTAAATTAAGTCCTGACTCTCCTAAGCTGCTTTCCTTTGCTCAACAACGCCTCTGGCTATTGGCACAACTCCAAGGGTCATCAACTGCTTACAATATGCCGATCGCTCTCCAATTAAACGGCAAATTGAATATTGATGCTCTGCGCTCCAGTTTAGCTTATTTATTGAATCGCCATGAGACTCTAAGGATGTATTTTCCCACAGTGGCAGGAGAACCCCAAGTAGCAATCCGCAATTTAGAAGAAATCGAAGTTTTAACAGTACAAGATTGCCGAAATTTGGATGAAAATCCCCAGTCACCAAGCATCCAGGCTTTAATTGACGCTCATGCACAAGAATCCTTTGACTTAAATACTGGCCCTTTGTTTAAAGCTAAACTGCTGCAATTACATGATCAGAAATCTGTGTTGATGATTAATATGCACCACATTATCAGTGATGGCTGGTCAATGGGTGTATTTGTGCGGGAGTTACAGCAAGCTTATACTGCTTATTCTCAAGGTAAAATCCCAAACCTTGCACCTTTACCAATTCAATACAGTGATTATGCAGCTTGGCAACGTCAACGGTTACAAGGGGAGATATTAGAAAAGCAAATTAATTACTGGAAAAATCAACTAGGTGATGTTTCTCCATTACTAGAATTACCAACAGATTATCCCCGTCCAGCACAACAAAGTTACAGAGGCGATCGCTATATTTATTCTTTTACACCAGAATTAACTGCTGCTGTTAATGCTTTTAGTCAACAGCAAGGTGTAAGTTTATATATGACTTTGTTGGCTACTTTGAGTATTTTACTATCTCGTTACAGTCGCCAAAATGATTTGTGTATTGGTTCTCCCATTGCTAACCGTACCCATAGCCAAACTGAAGGATTAATTGGCTTTTTTGTGAATACTTTGGTCATGCGTCAGCAAATTAAACCACACCAAAGTTTTATTGAGTTTTTACAACAAACTCGCCAAACTTGTTTAGATGCTTATGCTCATCAAGACGTTGCCTTTGATGTTCTGGTAGAAAAATTACATCCAGAACGCAGTATGAGTTATAATCCTTTATTTCAGGTAATGTTGGCACTAGAAAATAATCAAAATCCAGACTTTGATTTAGCTGGGTTAGACATGGAATTGTTGGGAGTCAAGAGTGCGATCGCTAAGTTTGATTTAACGCTGTTGATAACCGAGTCTGACAACCAATTAAACTGCTCTTGGGAATATGCTACAGACTTATTTGCACGGGGTACTATCCAACGCATGGCGGAACAGTTTGCAGTTCTGCTCCAGGGAATTATTGCTCATCCTCAACAACCGATTTATACTCTACCTTTGATGACAGCAGAAGAACTGTTACAACTCCAACGCTGGAATCAAACTCAAACCGAATATCCTCAAGATAAAACTTTTGTTGATTTATTTGCAGAACAAGTTATAAAAAATCCTCATAATATTGCTGTAGTTTTTGAATCTGAAAATCTAACTTATCAACAGTTAAATAAAAAAGCCGAGGAATTAGCTAATTATTTACTTGAAAATTTCCAAATTCAAACAGATACCTTAATTGGTATTTCTGTCGAACGTTCTTTAGAAATGATCATTGGTGTCTTGGGTATCATGAAAGCTGGTGGTGCTTATGTACCGATTGATCCTAATTATCCCCAAGAAAGAATCAAATTCATGTTAGAAGATTCGGGGGTAGCGGTTTTATTAACTCAAAGTTTTGTAGTAGATAAATTACCTTTAGATAGTTTAGAAAATCCTGTTGAAGTTGTTTATTTGGATGATAGCTCACGCAAAGACGCAAAGACGCAAAGGAAGGAGCAAAGGGAAGTAAGTAAAAAAATAAGTCAGAATCAAGTTAAGTCTGATAATTTAGCTTATGTTATTTATACTTCTGGTTCAACGGGAAAACCCAAGGGGGTAATGATTGAACATGGTGGACTGGTAAATTTAATTTTGGCAGTTGATGAAATTTTGCAAATTCAACCCCAAAGTCGTGTACTACATTTTGCTAATTTCAGTTTTGATGCTTCCATTTGGGAAATTGCTCCTACCCTTTCCGTCGGTGCTTGTTTATATCTCACAAGAAAAGAAAATCTGTTACCTAGTCAAGAACTGATTGACTTTTTAACTGAACACAAAATTACTCATGTTACCTTACCACCTTCTGTTTTATCTTTGTTACCCCACGCAACCTTACCTGATTTGCAAATTTTAATTACTGCTGGTGAAGTTTGCCCAAAAGAATTAGTTACCCGATGGGCAAAAGAAAGAAGTTTTTTTAATGGTTACGGACCAACAGAATCTACAATTTGTACTAGCATCGCTCTTTGTCAACCCAATGGTAAAAAACCACTCATTGGTAAACCATTATCTAATCTTCGCATCTATATTTTAGATGCACATAATCAACCATTACCTCCTGGTATTCCTGGTGAATTGTGTATTGCTGGCGTTGGTTTAGCGCGGGGTTATCTTCATCGTCCTGAATTAACCGCCGAAAAGTTTATTAAAGTGGAATTATTTGGTAAAGTTGAGCGAATTTATAAAACTGGTGATTTGGCAAGATGGAAAGATGATGGCAATTTGGAATATTTGGGGCGCATTGATGAGCAGGTAAAATTACGGGGTTTTAGGATTGAAATGGGTGAAATTGAATCACTTTTATTACAGCATCCATTAGTTAAAGAAGCTGTGGTGATTTTATATCAAACTGAGAGTAATCAAAGTTTAATTGCTTATGTAACAGGAATTGATCCTGATTTACTTCGACTTACTTCGACTTCGCTCAGTACAAGCCGCTCAGTACAAGTTGGCAGTGATTTGAAAAAATATCTCAAATCCAGTTTACCTGATTACATGATTCCGGCTCAAATTGTTGTTTTGCAGCAGTTACCTTTAACTCCCAATGGCAAAATTGACAAGAAAGCTTTACCTACTCCTAATGTGGGAATTGCAGGTTTACATACAGCACCACGTAACAAAGTTGAAGTACAATTAGCACAATTATGGTCTACTGTTCTTGAACGTCAAGAAATTGGCATTCATGATAACTTTTTTGATTTAGGTGGACATTCTTTATTAGTGATCAAATTGCTCAATCTGATGCAAGAAATGTTTGGGCAAAAATTGACATTGAGCAGTTTATTTCAAAATCCTACTATTGCTCAACTAGCAGAACAGCTTGGTAATAAAGAGGTGCAAAAATCCCATCCCGATGTGCTGTTATTTCAACCCCAAGGAAATGCCAATCCTCTGTTTGTTGTACCAGGAGCAAATGGACATGGGTTCTATTTTCAAGATTTGGCTATTAACTTAGAAAATCATCCAGTTTATAGCCTGGAAACTCCAGGCAGAAATGGCATTGGTAAAGTTCCCGATTCAGTAGAACTGCATGGCAGTCAACTAATTGATTTATTACGTCAAAAACAACCTCAAAGACCATATATACTGGCAGGATATTCATCAGGTTGTGCCGTTGCTTTTGAAATGGCTTGTCAACTGGAAAAACAAGGTGAAAAAGTAGAATTACTGGCTATTTTAGACGCTGGTTTAGTTACTCACCCTGAATATTTAATTAAGAGAAAAGACCTTGATTGGATTTGGCAATTACTCCAACGAATTGAAACTGTAAAGGGAATTTCTTTAGGTTTAGAATACGCTGATTTAGCTGCTCAAAGTGATGACCAAGCTCGTTGGGATTTAGCAGCAGAGTTTTTATATAAAAAAAATGTCCTCCCGGAATACTCCAGCCTTGATTTACTCAAAACCAATATGCAGGTAATGAAACAACTGACAATTAATTATGCAAATTATCGGACTTCTGATCAAATTTCTGCGCCCATTGTTTTGTTCCGCGCCCAAGAAGTTTATGAGATTGTTTTACAAGAAATCCGAGCAATGTCTAATTACGATTTACCCGATTGGGGATGGCAAGCTTACACTAAAAATCCGGTCAAAGTAATATCTGTACCTGGAAATCACGGAGGGATTCTTTATGAACCGAATGTGAAAACTTTAGCGTCACACTTGCGATTGATGATAGGTTGATTCAATGATTTGCAATCATCTATCTAACTTTTTTACAATCTGATTTTCTTAATTTTGAATTTTCAACTGGGATAAAAAAATGTCAAATCTTTCAATCAAAATTTCTGATGAAACCTTGCGGGATGGAGAACAACAAGTAGGTGTATTTTTCTCTTTAGCAACTAAACATAAACTTGCCCATCTCATTGCACAGACAGGAGTCAATGGATTTGCTATTATGCCGAGTGTTTGTGATCAAGAATCAGAGCTTGCACACACATTAATAGCAGATGGATTAACTCATCTAATTACTGCTTCTACGATGATGGGGAAAGAGTACATTGATCAGGCGAAGAATTATGGGGTTAAGCGGATCATTCTCTTCCATGCTGTGAGCGATCGCTTGCTGTTTTTACGCAATCCCCATGTCCGTTTGATGAGCGAATACCAAGGCAAAACCATTGATGACAATATCCCATCTCACATCATCAATAAAATTCGTCAAGATGCTCTTGATGTGATTGTGGAAAATCTGCGCTATGCCACCCAAGTTGCAGGATTAAGGGTAGAATTTGCGGCTGAGGATGCTTCTAGAGCAGATTTCGACTTTTTAGTACAGTGTATCCGTTCATGCAGTCCTTATATTGAACACTTTTTATTGTGTGATACTGTGGGTGTACTCAATCCAGAAAAGAGTTATATCTGGATTCATGATTTACTTCAATGCACTACAGGGGTAGAATTGGGGGTACATTACCACAATGATATGGGGTTAGCTTTAGAAAATACTCTCCAGTCCGTGATGGCGGGAGCAAATATAGTATCAGGAACATTTTGTGGTATAGGAGAGCGAGCCGGAAATGTTGCTCTAGAGCAAGTGTTAAATGGGTTGCGTGTCCGTTTTGGTATTGAAGTTGAGGGTATAAATTATGATGCTATTGAGGTGGTCACCAATTACATTGAGCAAATGGGGATTCGTCCTGCACGCCCCTATTCTCAAACTGCACAAAGTCACCAATCAGGTATTCATGTCAATTCTCTGTTTCGTGATCCCCTGAGCTATGCTATATTTCCCCACAACGATGTAAATATTGTCTTTGGTAAATGGAGCGGAGTCAGTAATTTTCAATATCTCTTTGAAAAACAACTGCAAAATCCTCAAACCAGACAACAGTATGAGAAAATGCGTGCTGTAATTAAATCTTTAGCGATAGAACAAGAACGCTATTTTACAGCTAAGGAAGTTTTAAAACTCTGGAAAGATGGTATCTTTGAATAGTCCATTTTGTAAATTGACCATTAACACTTACCATTAGACACATCCGAAAAAGAATGTAGAGACGTTTCACGGAACGTCTCTAGAAGGGTTTAAAATCACCCATATTTAATTGGACAGGTCTAATAATTAAAGACTCGGGATAATTCCGATTTCATCCTGATCATCAACATAGGAATGTAATGTTATTTGATTTTTGTTAGTCATCAGCCTGGCTTTGACTAACAAATAGATTATACATTTATTAGCCCTTTTGTTCTCTGTTATCTGCTCCATAAGACTCAAATAATTTTTTACAGATGCAAGCTACAACTTTTATTAATAAATCCGCCAACGATAATTCTGCTTCAGGTACTAATCAATTTTGGAAAAATTTCCAAGCGGTTGTCGGTCCATATTGGTATCCTACAGATGCAAATGGTAGAGCATTTTCAGAGGTGATTCGCACTTATGGAATGCTGGCTCTTCTAGTATTATTAATTGTTGTTATGGTAGGTGCAACAGTTTTTAACAGCTTTGTTAACCGCTATTTACTAGATGTTATTACACAAGAAAAGGATTTAGAAAAATTTAGTGAGTTATTATTGCTTTATGGTTTTGCTCTGGTTTTGGTAACAATTTTAGTAGGAATTTCTAAATTTGTTAGAAAAAAAATAGCTCTTGACTGGTATGAATGGCTGAATAGTCAAATTGTCTCAAAATATTTCAATAATCGGGCATATTATAAAATCAATTTTAAATCCGATGTTACTAATCCAGATCAACAAATATCACAAGAAATTGAGCCTTTAACTAAAGATTTTCTCAGCTTTTCAGCTACATTGCTAGAAAAAGTCCTAGAAATGACAGCTTTTTTAATACTGCTCTGGACGCTCTCTAAATTTGTAGCAATTGCTTTAGTTTGCTATACAGTAGTTGGTAATTTAATTGCTATCTACTTGGCACAAGAATTAAACAAAATTAAACAAGAAGAAGTTGAATCAAATGCAGATTATACTTACAGTTTAACTCATGTGCGTAATCATGCCGAATCAATAGCTTTTTTCCAGGGAGAGTCACAGGAATTAAACATTGTTAATCGGAGATTTAATAGGATTGTTCAAAGTGTTAAACGCAAGATTGATTGGGAAAGAAGTCAGGATATTTTTAATCGAGGATATCAGGCGGTTATTCAAATATTTCCATTTATAGTATTTGGACCAATGCAAATTAGAGGAGAAATTGATTTTGGAGAAATTTCCCAATCCGCTTTAGCTTGTAATTTGTTCGCCACAGCGATGGCTGAATTAATCAAAGAATTTGCCACTTCAGGAAAATTTTCTAGTTATATTGATCGTTTATTTGAACTATCGGAGGCGTTAAAAACGGTAACAAAAGAACCAGAAAATGTCAGTACAATTAAGACAAAAGAAGAAAAGCGACTAGCTTTTGAGAATGTTACTTTACAAACTCCCAATTATGAACAGGTAATTGTTGAAGAGTTGACGCTGACTGTTCAACCTGGAGAGGGTTTATTAATTGTTGGTCCGAGTGGTAGGGGTAAAAGTTCTTTGTTGAGGGCGATCGCTGGTTTATGGAATGCAGGAACAGGTCGTCTGGTGCGTCCACCCCTAAAAGATGTATTATTTTTACCTCAACGTCCTTACATTATTTTAGGAACTTTGCGAGAACAGTTACTTTATCCCCATACAACACGGGGAATGAGCGATCGCGAACTGGAAGCAATTTTAAAACAAGTTAATTTGCAAAATTTATTGAGTCGAATAGATGATTTTGATACAGAACTTCCTTGGGAAAATATCCTTTCTTTGGGAGAACAACAACGTTTAGCATTTGCACGTTTATTAGTCACTCGTCCTAGCTTTACTATTTTAGATGAAGCTACAAGTGCTTTAGATTTGAATAATGAAGGTAATTTATATCAACAATTACAAGAAAGCAACACAACCTATATCAGTGTAGGACATCGAGAAAGTCTATTTAGTTATCATAAATGGGTTTTAGAACTTTCACAAGATTCTAGTTGGCGACTGCTATCTGTTGAGGATTATAGACAGCAAAAAGCACAAGAACTTACTACTGATAATTATGCTGAAAATTCTGGTATCACCATAGAAGTTGTACCCAATAATGAACCAGCAAATCAATCAGAAACATTAACAGTTTCTCCTGAAAATAGAGAAATTACCATAGATTTTGTATCTGATAATGAACCTGAAAATCAACCTGAAAATCAAGCAGAAATATTAACAGATGCTTCGGAAAACTCAGAAATTATCATAGATTTTGTATCTGATGATGAACCTGAAAATCAACCTGAAAATCAAGCAGAAATATTAACAGATGCTTCGGAAAATCCAGAAATTATCATAGACTCTGTATCTGATAATGAAACTGAAAATCAACCTGAAACATTAACAGTAGATACAGGTGAAATTGTAGGAATTTCTCATCGAGAAATGCAGGAAATAACTGATTATTCACTGGGTACTGTCAGAAGCAAAGCCAGCAAAGGTCAAACTATTACTGCAAAAGATGGTTTTACCTACTGCTATAATAAGGATTCAAAAGTTTTGAAATGGGTAAGAGTTGAACGCTTGGAGAATTAAGTAAATAATCCTTAACCTTAGCTGACGGCTGAATGCTTACATTAAAAGTAAAAAACGTAATATTCAGAATAATCTTAGGTTAAGGAAATTTAGACCTTTTAGATCCCCCTAAATCCCTTAAAAATGGGGGATTTAGAGGATTATCTACGGCACGCTACGCGAACAAAACCTTTTTCTTTTTACCTCATTTATATTGCTGTATTTACATTGCTTTCTAATCATGAGATTTTCTTAAATATCTTAAATATCTTAAATATCTTAAATGTCCTTGCTTTAAAAAGCATTTACTGATATATCTTTAATGGCTAACATAAAGTTCCTCTCAGGAAAACAGGAATATATTATGACAACAGCAACATTAACAAATATTGAAGCAGTGCCATTTTTCGCTCGCTTTTTGGCAGCAGAAGAAGAACCACCAGAAAACCCACCAACACCACAACCAGAAGAACAGCCATTACCTCCTCCAATATTTACTTTCAAGTGGCCTTCTGATTGCGAAGATTGCTAAATATAGTAAATCTGAAATTGCAGAAATAGCAGCATCAAAAAATTGAAAACTGCTGTTTGTTTCTGAATAAATAGCCAGATATCAAGAATATTTAAGCGATCGCTACTGGTTGAATATCCCCGAATTCTACCCGTTGGACAGCTACTATACAGGTGTCTACAAGAAATCGGGGATTTATAGCAGGTGACAGGTGACAGGTGCTACGCCACGGTGACAGGTGACAGGTGACAGTAGAGATGAGGAGAAATATTTACCTTCTACCTCTTAAATCCTGACTACTAAGCCCTAATGGAAAGAATTTTTTAGCAAACCATAGTTAATCCAATTTAAATTAAAAAGTTTTTATGCACCTGTCTCGTGACATTGTTTTGTTAATTACCCACAGTGGTGATTTTTTCACAATAGATAGAGTGGCTGAAGCATTGTTAAAAAAAGGAGTGCAACCATTTCGCTTAGATACTGATAAGTTTCCCCTGGAAGTACAATTAACAGCACATTTTGATCACAAAAAAATCTATCACACTATAGACTATGGCGGCTATTCTATCAGTACAGAACAGGTGCAAGCGGTCTGGCTGCGGCGAATATGGAAACCAAAACTAAGTGTAGACTTAGCGCCTAAGTTTCGAGAGGCTTGTATAAGAGAATCACAAGCAACCTTGACTGGTTTCTGGGATAGTTTGCGGAAAGCGCATTGGGTAGATAAATTAGACAGTATAAATGCTGCCAATGATAAGTTGCGCCAACTGCGGGTTGCTACTGAGGTAGGTTTTGTCATTCCTCAGACTCTTGTTACTAACAAAGCTGAAGCTGCAAGAGAGTTTTTCCGTCAAGTCAAAGGTAAGATGGTGAGTAAGTTATTAACTCCTTTATCCCAGACTATGGAATCTACTTCTTTCTTTCTTTATACCAGCGTGGTTAAAGAATCAGACTTAGAAAATGCGGAGTCATTGCGTTATTGTCCGATGGTGTTTCAAGAACAAATTCCTAAACAGTGGGAATTGCGGGTGGTGTATGTCAATGGTAAAGTATTTGTTGGTGCGTTAGATGCCAGTGTTTATGAAACATCTAAAGTAGATTGGCGTAAACCTGGTGTTGATGTTGGTGTATGGCAACATTATGAACTTCCTGAACAAGTGCTGCGTCCTTTGCAAATCTTTATGGATAAATTGGGGCTGTTGTTTGGAGCGTTAGATTTTATCGTTACACCATCAGGCGAATATGTATTTTTAGAAATTAACCCCATAGGTGAATGGGGAATGCTAGAAAAAGATTTGGATTTGCCTATTGCTAAGGCGATCGCTGATACTCTACTTTTATAATTACTAACGACAGGTGACAGGTAACAGGTGACAGGTGACAGTGTTAACAGCCTTCTATTGTCTAACTTTTAGTTTTGGTGAATGTCCTCACGCCTTGTCTACGGTTATAATTCCTAATTTAATTAAAAACATATAAAAAACATATTTTTTATTTATGACAATTTTAATAGTCACATATAGCAACGACAATGAAAGTATTCCTTTAGTGATCAAAGCAATTGAAGATCAAGGAGAAAAAGCATTTCGGTTTGACACTGACAGATATCCTACAGAAGTCAAATTAGATATTTATCAAGGTGATACAGAACGGGTAATGATCACTGATGGGGAAAAGCAACTTGATTTGAGTCAAGTTTCTGCGGTTTGGTATCGCAGGATGCGCTATGGGGCAAAAATTCCTAACACAATGGACCAGCAATATAGAGAAGCATCAATTAACGAATCTCGCGCTACTGTTCGAGCTATGATTGCTAGTCTTCCAGGCTTTCATTTTGATTTGATGTTCAATGTAGAACGAACTCATCATAAACAATTACAGCTACAAATAGCACGAAAAATAGGACTGCTTACCCCACGCACTCTGACTACTAATAATCCAGAAGCAGTTAAACAATTTGCCTCTGAATGTCATAAACAAGGTATAGTAACAAAAATGCTTTCTTCCTTTGCTATTTTGGGCGAACAGGGAGAGCAGTATTTTGTGTTTACAAGTCCAGTTAAAGATGAGGATTTGCAGAATCTGGAAGGACTGCGTTTTTGTCCGATGACGTTTCAAGAAAACGTACCCAAGGCGCTAGAGTTGCGAATAACTATTGTAGGACAGCGCGTATTTACAGCAGCAGTAAATTCTCAGAGTTTTCAAGGAGCTACTTATGATTGGCGTAAACAAGGAAGAACATTAAAAGACGCTTGGCAAGCTTATGATTTACCGCCAGATGTTGAGAAAAAACTACTACAATTGATGGCTGAATTTGGTTTAAACTATGGAGCAATTGATATGATTGTCACACCTGATGGAGATTATGTTTTTCTGGAAATTAATCCAGTTGGGGAATTTTTCTGGTTAGAGATATTTGCACCAAATTTTCCAATTTCTCAAGCGATCGCCGAAATTCTCCTCACTGGTAAAAATTAAGTTATGACAGGTGACAGGTGACAGGTGATAGAAAGAAGAAGCAGGGGAGCAGAGGATAACAATTTTAACCCCTTCCTGCACCTTTTCCTACTATTCCGTGTTCCCTATTCCTTAGCCTAACAGATATGATAACTATTCAAACGGACATGATATAAATTATGCAAACTCGTAATGTTACTGATCAAACACCATTTAATCCTGCATTTAATCCTTTTGCTACTGCCATTCAACTTTGGCGGGATTTGAAATTAGTTGCTGGTCCCTATTGGTATCCAACAGAGGCAGGAACAAGAGCATTTTCTGAAGTGATTTATTCATGGGGAATGTTTATTCTGCTGCTCATATTAATTACTTCCGTTGTGGGTATTCATAGTCTCAGTAGCTTCTGGAATCGTTACGTTTTTGATATCGTCATTGAAGAGAAAAACCTAGAAAAGTATCTAGGTACATTATGGATATCTGTTCTATTTATCGTTGTCACTGTACTTTTAGTAGCATTTTCTAAATATATTAGAAAGAAAATAGCTATGGATTGGTACAAGTGGCTAAATAATCATATTTTAACTAAATATTTGAGCAATCAAGCCTATTATAAAATCAATTTTAAGTCTAAAATTACTAATCCAGATCAACGCATAGCCCAAGAAATTGAACCTATTACCATCAATGCGTTGAGATTTTCCACTACTTTTATAGAAAAATTCATGGATATGATTGCTGCTGTCATCATTCTTTGGACTATTTCTTCACAAGTGGCAATTTATCTCATCGTTTATACAATTGTCGGTAATATATTGGCGATTTTTTTAAGTCAAGAATTAGCGAAAATTAATCGAGAAGAACTAGCATTTAAAGCCGATTTTAATTATTGTCTAACTCATGTGAGAAATCATGCGGAATCAATTGCTTTTTTCCAAGGAGAAACCGAAGAATTAAATATTATTAAACGTAGATTTGAGAATGTGCTGAAAAATTCAGAACGGAGGCTAAATTGGGAAAGAGGGCAAGATATTTTTAACAGTGCTTATCAGTCAGCAATTAGTTTATTTTCTATGTTTACGCTGACACCTTTATTTATTCAAGATCAAATTAATTATGGAGAAATTAGCCAAGCTACATTTTGTAGTTTTATGTTTTCCAATGCTTTAGGTGTATTAATAGCTGAATTTGGTAACTCCGGCAGATTTTCGAGTTATGTCCAAAGGTTAGCGGAATTTTCAGATGCGTTAGCATCGGTAAGCAAAAAACCTGAGAATATGGGTACTTTTGGTACTATTAAAGTCCTAGAAGAACGCCGTTTAGGGTTTGAGGATTTTACTTTAAAAACACCCAATTATGAACAAGTGATAGTTGAAGATTTATCATTATCTGTTCCCCCAGGAGAAGGGTTATTAATAGTTGGTGCTAGTGGTAGGGGTAAAAGTTCTTTGTTAAGAGCGATCGCAGGTTTGTGGAATGCAGGAAGTGGTAGGTTGGTTAGACCTGCATTAAAGGAAATGTTATTTCTTCCCCAACGTCCTTATATAATTTTAGGAACTCTGCGTCAACAACTACTTTATCCGCATCCAGATCGGGAAATGAGCGATCGCCAACTAGAAGAAATTCTCCATCAAGTGAATTTACAAAATCTGCTCACCCGCGTCAAGAGTTTTGATACAGAAGTTGCTTGGGAGAATATTTTATCATTAGGAGAACAGCAACGTTTAGCTTTTGCTAGATTATTAATTTCTTTGCCTAGCTTTACTATTTTAGATGAAGCGACCAGTGCTTTAGATTTAAAAAACGAAGAAAATTTATATTCTCAATTACAAGCTACAAACACAACTTTTATTAGTGTGGGACATCGAGAAAGTCTGTTTGCTTATCATCAATGGGTACTAGAACTTACAGAAGATAATCATTGGCAACTCTTACCAATTGCAGATTATAAGCACAAAAAATCAATTTCTCTCACTACTTCATCAAGATAATATAGTTGATTTAATTCCAATGAAACACAAACTGGAATAATCAAACTCTTGTGGTGCGGGCATCTTGCCCGCTAAATGTCTAATTTATCTCTTTGGAAACTGCTGTAAATTTGGAAAATAACTGAAAATCAAACTTATGCTCACCCAAAAGCCAAAACAATTTATTAATTATAAAAGCATCAAAATTTATGAAAGAACCTATCAATTACCAGTTCTAAAAAATCCTGCTGTAAAAACACTACAAAAGAAAATTCGTGAACGTCAAAAATTAATTAAAGAAGGTGTTCGTTATCATTATATTGCTGGAATAATTAAACGTAAAACAGCAATTACTCAAGGGGAAATTTTAACAGAAATTCAATTATTTATCATAGACTATAATCAGATTATTGATTTTCTGGAAAATTATCAGGAAAGTTATCAGGTTTTTTTGTTAACTTTAATGGATAATTTAAAGAAATTATTTCAAGCAAAATATTTAGAAATCAGAAATCTCGAAGATGCCAGAAGTAAATTAGAATTAAAAAACCAACAAAATCCGCGAATCCTAAATGAACTCAGATGGGAGAAAAAAGAAAATTTTAAAGCTGTTATCATTTTGAGTAATGCTTATTTATTAACTTTAGAGAAAATTAAATTAATTAGTGAAGGTATTAGTAAACTGGCGGAAGACACTAAGAATCAAAGACAAATTGTACAACAAATAGTTAAAGATTTAGCAGTATATCAAGAAATTTACGAGTATCAACAAAAAGCTTATAAAATTCGTCAAGAAATAGCTAAACTTGCCCATAATGCCATTAATTTTGAAGATTCTATTCAAGATTACTTTAGTCCCTTTCAATCTTTAATAGATGAAGTGATGAAAGTAGATGAATATTTTTATGCAACTGTGGGAGATATTAAAAGTCTAGGGGAAAATATTTTAAATTATCAATCCAATTTATTTACAACCGAAGAAAATGAAACCTTTTCTCAAACTTTTCTTGATTTTATGGTAAAAAGTTATGAGAAAAATTCTCGATTAAAAGATGTTTTAATTCAATCTCAATTATTAAATTGGCAAAGCCCAAATTTTGATACCAGTGAAAATGGCTTATTCTTGGGTCAAGGTATTGATTTAATCTCAAATTATATATCTCAACAAATATCTCAACAAATCCAAACTCTAGACAAAGCAGAAGTAAATCTTGTCTCTAAATCATCTCTAGTTACGACTCAAAAGACAGAATTAATGGAAGTAGCGGAAGTAGCGAATAATCAGATTAGTTCTCAACCAGAATTTTTGATAAATCAAAATATTGAATATACAAAATTGCGGGATCTGCTGGCAGAAAATAAATGGCAAGAAGCAGATATTGAAACTGCTAAATTAATGCTTCAAGTTATGCAAAAAAATTATTGGAATGAAGTTTATCAAGAAGATATTGAGAACTTTCCTTGTCAAGACCTGCATATTATTGATCGACTGTGGGAACAATACAGTTATGGTTATTTTGGTTTTAAAATTCAACAAACAATCTGGAGTGAAATGGGTGGTCAAATAGACTATGAAACAGAAAAGAAATTAGGTGATCGCCTGGGTTGGCGCAAAGATGGAAAATGGTTAGATTATGAAGATTTAACTTTTCAATTATCTCCAATGACACCGATGGGACACCTACCAGCTAAATGGTTACACTATGAACCAAACAACCTCAAATTATCCTCATCATCATCTACAGAAAACCAGTCAATGGCAGCTTGGCGGGTAAAATCTTGGTTAATTTGGCAGATGCACTTATTCTTTTCTCGTGTCAAAATTTGTTAAATAAAAACAAGGTTCGATTATTCCTAAATCAATAATTCCTCATCAACTAGACTGGTAACTGTTAATATTATTTACCAATATATTATCAATCTTGTGGGGTGGGTATCCTGCCCGCCCATAGTGTACTTCACTCACATAAAATAAACTAGAATTTATATAAGATAAATAGGATTTTTGCAGGATTTTTTATGACTACATCTTCAACATTAAAACAATTAAAAGCAGAATTGATCACACCAGAAAACTTCCAACCCTATGGACAGGTAATATTTGCAAGTAAAGATGGTAAAAGTTTCGATTCCGAAGACGCACAATTAAACTTACAAAACGGTATTCCGCGTTTTTATATTATGCGTTTGCATAATAAAGGAACAAAGTTTCATAAAATTACCCGTCATGCCCAATGTACTCAATGTTTAGGTTCTTTAGAAGGAAAAGACTGGTTTATGGCAGTTTGTCCACCCAAAAACGACATTAATGAACCTATATTAGAAAAACTCGCCGCTTTTCGGATTCCGGGAAATTGTTTTATTAAATTAGAAGTAGGAACTTGGCACGCTGGACCATATTTTGATCATGATTTTGTAGACTTTTATAATTTAGAATTAAGTGATACGAATGTAGTAGATCATTTCACCCATGATTTTCTCAAAAGTCATCAGTTAGAATTTGAAATGGTTTCAACAATTGACAATTAACAATGGATAATTGACAATTTCCTCAGTAGAAAAAATTTTCTCTTTTCTTCTTAAATTGTCAATTATCAATTATCAATTATCAATTATCAATTACCGTCTAAGTTCCCAACATTTGTAAATTATGCAAAGTTGAATAAAGTCCACCTTGGGCTATTAATTGTTCATGACTTCCCTGTTCAATTAATTCTCCCCGCTTCAATACAAAAATTCGGTCTACATTCCTAATAGTTGACAAACGGTGAGCAATAATAATTGCCGTGCGTTTGATTAAAAGTTGATTTAATGCTTGTTGAATTAACGCTTCTGTTCCCACATCTAAATTAGCTGTAGCTTCATCTAATACCAAAATTTGCGGGTTACGAATAGCAGCACGGGCAAAGGCTAAAAGCTGTTTTTCTCCACTAGAAATATTTGTTCCTCTTTCTCTTAATTGGGTATCATATCCTTGAGGTAATTGCTGAATAAAATCAGCAACATTCGTTTTTTGTGCTGCTTGTTCAATTTCTTCAAAGGTGTAACTATCCCCTAAAGTAATATTACTTTTCACATCACCAGCAAACAAAAAAGCCTCTTGCAAAATTACCGCCATATAACGCCGCAGTTCTGCTTGTGGTATCTCCCGAATATCAATACCATCAATCAAAATACGTCCTTTTGTGGGTTCATAAAGCCGACATAACAGCCGGATAATTGAACTTTTACCCGCCCCAGTGGGTCCGACTAAAGCTATTTTTTCCCCTGGATAAATGATAAAGTCTAGATTTTTAATTACATAATCATCCTCTTTGTAAGCAAACCAGACATTTTCAAATTTAATTTCTCCTAATTCTGGTGCAGTGTTAAAATTCTGTGCTTCTAAATCCCTAATTATTTCATCTATATAACCAAATTGATTATCTAAAATTGATAACCGAGGGTTACTTTTATCTTTGATTTCTATTGGCTCATCTAAAATATTAATAACTCTTTCAATAGCAGTAAAACCAGATTGAATAGTTGTAAATTTCTCAGCAAAGTTTTGCAGAGGAAAAAATAATTTTTGCCCATATAAAACAAATGCAGATAAAATACCAAAGCTGAGATTATCACTTAAAATTAGTAAACTACCTACCCACAATACACCAGCAATAGCAATTAAACTAACCCATTCTAAAGTAGCGGAAACAGAAGAATCATACCAAATGCTAGTATCAACTTCTGCAACATATTTTTTATTCGTCTCTCTAAATAATTCTGCGTTAAATTTTTCTCGGCGAAATAACTGTACTACATTTACACCAACAATATTTTCTTGTAGTTGTGAATTGAGTTTTGATAGTTCTTCTCTAGTTTTATAGTTGGCTTGACGATATTGTTTTTGAAAGTAAATAATTAAGCAGGAAATTGGTAGCAATATAAGTAGTAATAGAATCGCTAGTTGCCATTGGATAGAAAACATAAAACCAATAATTAGCAACATAGAAAATAAATCAGCAAAAATTCCGACAGCACCAGTAGCAAAGACATCTCCTAAACTTTCAACATCGCTGGTTAGTCTAGTAATTAGTTTACCTACAGGTGTGCGATCAAAATATTTAACTGCTAATGATGTCACATGATGAAATAAGTCTTTACGAATTTCTGCTGTTATTTTCTGTCCTAATTTCTGTACTAAATAACCCTGATATCCTGTAAGCAATAACTTGATAATAATTGTAATCAAGAATAATCCTTGAATGATAGTTAAACCTTCATATAAAGAACGATTTTTGATAAATTCGTAAACACTGGGTTCTTGACGAATTAAAGATATTGCTTGTCCAATTAATAACGGTTGAACAGAGTTAGCAATACCAAGAGGTATGAGCAAAAACATTGATACTGCTAATAAACCTACGCTACGGCGACTATAAGGTAATAAACGCAAAAATAACCGCCAGTCATTTTGATTTTGGCGGGATTTTTCTGGAGATTTCTTTTTATTTGGATAGATGCTCATGTTATCAATTATCAGCTATCAGCTATTAATTATTAATTATCAGTTATCAGTGATAACTGACAACTGACATTATCTCATGGTAACAAACTCTTCCGCTGAACTCGGATGAATACCGACGGTAGCATCAAAGTTAGCTTTGGTTGCACCCATTTTAATGGCGATCGCCACTCCTTGAATAATTTCTGCCGCATTTGTTCCCACCATGTGCGCCCCTAATACCTTATCAGTATTTTGATCAACCACTAATTTCATCATGGTTTTTTCTTCTTTACCCGCTAAAGTATAGTACATGGGACGGAAACGAGAGCGATAAATTTTTACTGCATCACCATATTTTTCTCGCGCTTCGGCTTCAGTTAAACCCACTGTAGCCGCTTCTGGTGTGGTAAAAATAGCAGTAGGCACATTTTCATAACTCATGGTGCGAGACTTACCACCAAACACCGTATCAGCAAAAGCTCTACCTTCATTAATTGCCACAGGTGTTAAATTAATATTATCCGTACAATCTCCCACTGCATAAATATTTTCTTCATCTGTGCGGCTATATTTATCAACTACAATTGCCCCATTTTTCAGTTGAATTTTAGTATTTTCTAAACCCAAGTTTTGAGTATTTGGTTTTCTTCCTAACGCTGCTAAACTCACCGCATCCACAACAACAGTATCCTCAGACTCGCCATCTTTGCGAACTTTGACTTTGATTCCTTCTGCGTCTTTTTCAAAGCCAATTATTTGAGTATGATTGAGAATTTTTACCCCGTGGTTGATCATTCCTTGTTGAATTTCACTTCGCAAATCATCATCAAACCCACGCAAAATCATATCCGCACGAGTGATCTGAGTAACTTCTGTTCCCAGTCCATTCATGATACAAGCAAATTCTGAACCAATATAACCACCACCTAAAATTACCATTCTTTTTGGTTGTGTTTTCAGGTGAAAAATCTCATCAGATGTAATAGCATTTTCAATTCCAGGAATATCCGGTTTTGTTGGCTTTCCACCCACAGCAATTAATATTTTATCGGCTGTAACTGTTCTTTCACCTACTACAATTGTATGATTATCAACTAATTTTCCATATCCTTGTAAAATCTCAACTTGGGAATTATCCAGCATTCTTTGATAAATTCCATTCAGACGATCTACCTCATTATTAACTGCGGTAATCATCTTTTCCCAATCTAGAGAACTTTTAACAGCACTCCAACCATAGCCTACAGCATCAGTAAATAGTTCGGGAAAATGAGAAGCATAAACCATGAGTTTTTTAGGCACACAACCACGGTTTACACAAGTTCCACCCAGTCTATCAAACTCGGCAATTCCTACTTTCGCACCATATTCCGCTGCTCTTCTTGCAGTCGCAATACCACCAGAACCAGCACCAATTACAAATAAGTCAAATTCGTAGGTCATATCAATTTTAGATTTTAGATTTTGGATTTTAGTTATTAGTCATTAGTTATTAGTGATTAGTCATTAGTTATTAGTTATTTTTACCAATCACCAATCACCAATCACCAATATCCTATTTCACACTTTTGAGGTAATTTAACATGGTGTCTGCATCTGACACTTCAAAAGGATCGGTGGGACAATTATCGCTGTAACCAGGCTCAACAAACATTTTTTCAATTTTACGGTCATTTACTACCATTGAGTAGCGCCAAGACCGCATTCCAAAACCTAAGTTAGCTTTATCTACTAACATTCCCATTTTACGAGTAAATTCGCCATTGCCATCGGGTAACAAGAAAACATTGTTCGCACCTTGTTGTTTACCCCATTGGAACATCACAAAGGCATCATTTACAGATATACAAATTATTTCATCAACTCCCAAAGCTTTAAATTCGTTATAGAGTGCTTCGTAGCGGGGTAGGTGGGAGGTGGAACAAGTGGGAGTAAACGCACCAGGTAATGAGAATACTACTACACGCTTACCAGCAAACAGTTCTTCAGTGGTGCGATCTTGCCAACGGAAGGGGTTGGGTCCACCAATGGACTCATCACGAACACGGGTTTTAAAAACAACGCTAGGAACAGTTTCGATTACAGCCATGTTGACCTCTTGATGTTTTGATGTGTGAAATTGTGTTTGCTTTTTGTCTCTATCTCAGAATAATTCTGATTTAATAAAAATTCAATAGTTATAAATACTTAATTTTTATAAAAAGTAACATATACTATTAATTCATTAATGTGCTAAACTATAATTAGGGTTAAATCTCTATAAATACGGCAATAGTTATGCAGGAAGAAGCAAACGCAATTATTCAAACCTTAAAATCCAAGGGTTTGCGGGTGACACCTCAGCGGTTTGCGGTCTATGCAAATTTGTTATCTCGCACAGATCACCCCACAGTTGAGCAGTTATTAACTGATTTAAATAAAGATTTTCCAGTTTCATCCCAGGCCACTATCTATAGTTCTCTGCAAGCACTCAGAGAAGTGGGACTTGTCAGGGAAGTATTATTACAAGAGGGGGTATCTCGTTATGATGCTAATGTTCAACCCCATCATCACTTTTGCTGTCAGTCGTGCGGTGCTATTGAAGATATAGCTTGGGATACATTTCAATGTATCGAGCTAAAAAATCTCCGTCCTGGTTTGCAGGGAAAAACCTACGAGGTTATAGTTCAGGGAGTATGCGATCGCTGTCATGATGAGGTGACAGGTGACAGGTGACAGGTGACAGGTGACAGGTGACAGGTGACAGGTGACAGAAGGCAAGATAAGACCTTTGTTATTCTTAGATTTTCAGGACTAATCATGTCCTCATCTCAATGGCTACAACCATCATAACTATTGACTAATGACCAATGACTAATGACTAAAACTGTGATTTCCATCACAAGATTACTGCCACTGCTATCACGACCGCATATTGATGATTCTCACAAGCAACAGATTAAGTCAATCACTCCTAAGATATACATTTCAGGGGATATTAAGTTTATGAAGTTCAGGGATCACTACGTTCCCTGTTCCCCGTTAAGAGTTCCCTCGAACCAGTTGTTAAATTAGCATAACAAGTACGGTAGAGCTATAAATTTAAATAAATTTCGACATCATCAAATACTGCTCTAAATTCAATCATTGAACAGTTAGCATCAGAGCAATTGATAATTACCTCTCCCTGAAAGGAAGAGGACTGAAAAAGTGGGATTTTTGGTTTTTACCCCTAGAAATGGGGAGATTTTTAACCTTGAATCAAACAATTGTCAATTGTCAATTGTCAATTGTCAATTATCAATTATTAACTCTTAGCTGTTCCACCACTTTGTGTAAATCACCCATATTCAAACGATAGCTCAAAGGATGGACAATTAACCTCGCTGTACTTTCATACAAAGTCGCAATTTCCACTAAACCATTTTCCCGCAAAGTTCGTCCTGTAGAAACTATATCAACAATAGCTTCAGACATACCCGTAATTGGTCCTAGTTCCACCGAACCATACAAAGGAACTATTTCTACCGGCAAATCTAGACTTTGAAAATACTCCCGCGCACAATTGACATATTTAGAAGCAACTCGACCATGAGCAGGTAAATCTAAAGGAGATTTGTAAGAACTAGAAGCTTTTACCGCCACAGACATCCGACAATAACCAAATTGCAAATCAACTAATTGTCCAACCTGCGGTTTTTTCTCTCGTAGCACATCATAACCCACAATACCCAATTGCGCCTGACCATATTCCACATAAACAGGTACATCTTGCGCTCGTACTAACAGCCCTTTAGCTTGTCCACTAGCATCAGGAATTTGTAGTTGGCGGTTTCCAGCATCTAAAAAACCACTAAAGTCCAATCCCGCAGATTGCAGCAAGCGGATGCTATTTTTAAGTAATTCCCCTTTTGGTAGTGCGACAGTCAGCATTATTTTTTTTGATATCTTTGTCTTTGCGGTTCATTATATGACTACTACTAGCAGCATGAGAATTTTATTAGTTGATGATGAAGTCGAACTCACAGATCCCTTGAGTCGCATCTTAACTCGTGAAGGTTATACAGTGGATGCTACTTATGATGGCACAAGTGGCAGACAACTGGCACAAACTAAAACCTATGACTTATTAATTTTAGATTGGATGTTGCCAGGAAAAACAGGCTTAGAAATTTGTCAAGAATTACGCACTCAAGGTAAAATTACCCCCGTACTATTTCTCACCGCCAAAGATACCTTAGATGATCGGGTGCAAGGTTTAGATGCAGGTGCAGATGATTATTTAGTTAAACCCTTTGAACTGCGGGAGTTACTAGCAAGAGTCCGTGCTTTGTTACGTCGTTCTGGTTTTGATGCTTACAGTACCACAGTCGGACGCTTAGTAGTAGCTGATTTAGAACTGGATGTAGAAAATCAGATAGCCTATCGTCAAGGGAGAATAATTGATCTATCGCAAAAAGAAAGCCATCTACTCAAATATTTTATGGAAAATGCAGGACAGTTACTTACACACAGCCAAATTATGCAACATTTGTGGACTGATGACGAACAACCAGAAAGTAATGTTATTGCTGCCTTAATTCGCCTGTTACGTCGTAAGATTGAGATAGGTGGAGAATCTGCACTAATTCACACCGTTTATGGTAAAGGGTATCGTTTCGGATCTACGGCGATCGAATAATACAAAACTTAACCATAATTTTTCTTGTAAGAATTACTAATTTGGTATATTTTTCTATATCAAAATAAATAGTTTGGATAAATTAAACTTATATGAAGTATCTGTGTATTGCCAAACACATTGCAGTTATTTAAAGTCCAAGTGGTTACTTAATCATTAATGAATAGGTTTGGCTGCAACCAACTCAACTATAAAATACTCAAGAAAGCAGATCAAAATTACAGCAGTTTCGACGTAAATGAGGTACAAATTTACACAACAAAGTCTGACACCAACAGGATTTATAAGCTGATAGCTGAAAGCTACTATACATCTGAAAAATCCTGAATTTAAAATCTTAACAACAGATTTAACTAATATGCGGATATTCAAAAAAATATTAAAATTCCCAGGAATATCACTCAAGCGAAAACAAAGTTTGCTGCTGTCATTGTTAATTATTGCTGGTTATCTGGGTAACTATTTTAAAGTCACACTCTTTTTTGGGGTGGACTTTCTTTTTGGTAGTATAGCTGTTTTACTCATCGTAGCTCTTTATGGAAATTTCTGGGGTACTATTGCCGCTATCATCAGTAGCAGTTATACCTACATACTATGGACTCATCCCTATGCAATGGTAATTTTTACTTGTGAAGCACTATTTGTAGGATTATTTTTACGTAGAAAAAACCAAAATATACTTTTACTAGATGGCCTTTACTGGATTGTTTTAGGTATGCCTCTAGTGTTTCTATTTTATGGTGGGGCATTAAAAGTTAGTTTTATAGGTACATTGTTAATTTTGGTGAAACAAGCTGTTAATGGTTTTTTTAATGCTTTGATTTGCAGTTTACTAATCAACTATTTACCACTGCAAAAATGGTTAGAAAAGAAAGATTATAAACATACAATTTCTTGGCAACAATACCTGTTTACTTTATTAGTTGCATTTGTATTCTTTCCAGTTTTATTCATTAATGTCAATAGTGCTATCCGTTCTGCTAAAAACATTGAATTAGAAGTTGCAAAAGATTTAAATTCTTTATCATTTGTTATAAGAAATAATATATATTTATGGGAAGAAAACCATTTAGAAATTTTAAAAAATATTAGTAACAATATTAGTCAAATTCCATCTCGAAACTTGGAAAATAATAATAGTAATATTTCGCAGATTATAGAAAATACTCAAACAATATTTCCTCAGCTCAGTAAAATTTATGTAGTTAATAACTTAGGTAATGTGATTACAGAATACCCCACAAATTCAGAGAGATCCCCAAATATATCCCACAGAGATGATTTTCAAAGAATGAAAATAAATTCAGCTTTAGTGACTAATGATATATCAGATTTTGCTACAGATTTTAAAAAACATGATTATCTGACATTAGGTATACCAATTATTAAATATACTAAATTTATTGGTGCAGTTTTTGGTGAGATCCAACTGGAACAACTAAGTCAATTAATAAAAAAGATCAATCTCAGTCAAGAATTTACTGTGACGCTGATAGATGAGAAAAATCGGATAATTGCCAATAGTTCAGGAGCAGAAAATATCCTCAAAAATTTTGATATTTACCAAAATAAAAAAATCACAAAGCTCAGTGATAATGTTGTTCATTTACTATCAAACTCATCTGATATTCCAGCGATTAAGAGGTGGGATACATCTGTTTATGTCCATAGAATTAATTTAGATAAAAACTTACCCCTGAAATTAGTTATTGAAACACAAACAAAACCCAAAATTAATTATATTCGTGAGATTTACATCAAAAATCTATCAATCATGTTAGTCACGGCGATAATGGCTTTGATAGCTGCTATTATCTTGAGCAGGAAATTAGTACAACCTTTATTAAGATTAACTCAAGTTACCACAGATTTACCCGAAAAAATTCTAGCACAAGAAGATGTTATCTTTCATAATAGTGCAATTGCAGAAATAGACTCCCTGAGTGGGAATTTTCAATCTATGGTTTTGGCACTGAAGCAGATGTTTGAAGAAATTAGAAGTTCCAATAATCAGCTTGAAGAACGGGTAGAAATACGCACTCAAGAACTATCGCAAATTAATAATGAACTAGCATCAGAAGTTGTGCGACGAAAAAAGGTTGAAAAAACCTTACGTGAGCGTGAAGAACGTTATGAGTTAGCAATTTCCGGCACAAACGATGGTATTTGGGATTGGAACTTAATCACCAACGAAGTTTATTTTTCACCTGCATGGATGAGAATTTTAGGATATGAGAAAGAACAATTACCTCATACTTATTCTACCTGGGCTGACAATGTGCATCCAGATGAACTACATAAAGTAATTGGTGATATTGATGATCATCTAGAAGGAAAAACCGAACTTTATCAAAATACCCATCGCATTCAACATCACAATGGTAATTATATTTGGATAGCTGCCAAAGGAAAATGTCTTCGTGATGAAATGGGTAATCCTTATCGGTTAGTAGGAACAATTACAGATATTACCGAGAAAAAAATAGCAGAAGAACAACTCAAATTAGCTAAAGAAGAAGCGGAAATTGCCAACCGCACAAAAAGCGAATTTCTCGCCACCATGAGTCACGAAATTCGCACCCCAATGAATGCAGTAATTGGCATGACAGGATTATTATTAGACACACAACTAACACCACAACAGCAAGAATTTGTAGAAATTATCCGTAATAGTGGTGATTCGATGCTAACTATAATTAACGATATTCTTGATTTTTCCAAAATAGAATCTGGGAACTTAGAAATTGAAGAGCAAGTTTTTAACCTAAGAAATTGTATTGAAGAATCACTAGATTTAGTAGCACCTAAAGCCACTGAAAAAGGCTTAGAAATTGCTTACCTGATGGATACACAAACATCTGAATTTATTACCGGAGATGTTACCCGTTTAAGGCAAGTATTAGTCAACTTACTGAGTAACGCAATTAAGTTTACTAATTCTGGTGAAGTTAGTCTTTCTGTTACTAGTCAGGTGAAAAATCCCTCAGATGCAGAAATTAATTTGCAACCAAACCGTCAGTTACAGGAAATTTTACATGAAATTAAATTTAGCATCAAAGACACAGGAATAGGTATTCCTAAAGATAAAATGTATAAACTTTTTAAACCATTTAGTCAGGTTGATGCTTCCACAACTCGTCATTATGGTGGTACAGGTTTAGGATTAGTAATTAGTAAGCGACTAACTGAACTCATGGGCGGAGAAATGTGGGTTGAAAGTACAGTTGGTAAAGGCTCTAATTTTACGTTTACTATTGTCACTACATTTGTAAATGATGCAGATTATAGAGACAATTATCAAAACCAAGAATTAATTGCTAATAAACGAGTGCTAATAGTTGACGATAATATCATCAATCGCCAAGCATTGATGTTACAATGTCAGTCTGTAGGTATGATATATGTGCTAGCAGAATCTGGTAAAGAAGCACTCAAATATCTTCAGCAACAAAAAGTTGATATTGCTATTTTAGATATGCAAATGCCAGAAATGGATGGTTGTACTCTGGCACATGAAATTCGCCAACTTCCTAATTGCCAGCAATTACCTCTAGTGATGTTAACATCAATTAGTAAGTCCCAAATTCAGGAAAATTTGCAAAAATTCAATTTAGAGTTGGATGCATCTCTGACTAAACCCATTAAAAAATCCCATCTTGTGAATATTCTCATTAATATCTTTAGTTATCAGGTTGTGAACAATAAAGAAAATGTTCAACATCTGAAACCATCGAAGTTTGATTCTCAGATGGCTGAAAAGAGACCATTAAAAATTCTGGTAGCTGAAGATAATGTAGTTAATCAGAAAGTTGCTGTAAATATTTTACAACGTTTGGGATATCGTGCTGATGTGGTAGCCAATGGTTTAGAAGTGTTAACGGCTTTGCGAAGACAGCCCTATGATGTGGTATTAATGGATTTACAAATGCCAGAAATGGATGGATTGACGGCAACTCGGCAAATTTGTCAGGAATGGCCAATATCTTCTCGTCCTTGGATCATTGCCATGACTGCTAATGCTATGCCAGGAGATCGGGAAAAATGCCTGGCAGCGGGGATGAATGACTACACTACAAAACCAATTAGAATTGATGATTTAACAAACGCTTTACGTAATTGTCAAAAACAAGGTGTGAGTAATATTGAAATTGTTGAAAATATGCCTAATAATATACTTGATGCTTCGGCTTTAAAAGAACTGAAAGACATTATTTGCAATAATGACTCAGAACAATTTATAGAAATAATACAATGTTATTTGGAGGATACGCCTCAGCGTTTGCAGTCGATTCAGGATGCTATTACTCAAGGAGATGCAAAAACACTACAATTAGAAGCTCATGCTCTCAAATCTAGTAGTGCTATTGTCGGTGCTAAGACTTTATCTGAATTTTGTAAAGATTTAGAAGATTCTGGTCGTAATAAAAACTTAGTAGAAGCCCCATCAAAATTATCCAAAGCAATGACAGAATATCAAAGAGTTGAAGCAGCTTTACAGCTAGAATGTAAGTAATAGGCAAGAGGCAAGAGGCAAGAGGCAAGAGGTAAAAAGCAGGATCGAAGACGTTTTGAAGGTACTTGACTTTTCTGTATGTACTTTGTTTCTAGTCATTCTACTTAATTTAATTGATTGAATTTATTGAATTATTCTTATGCTTTCACTGTCCCCCACTCTTCAAGCTCGACTTTCCCAATCTTTAAAAATCGGCTCATTTGAAGTTAAAAGCCGGGTGTTACAATCACCGTTATCTGGGGTGACAGATTTGGTATTTCGGCGTTTAGTGCGGCGTTATGCACCAGATTCAATGATGTATACGGAAATGGTCAACGCTACGGGGTTACATTATGTGAAACAACTACCAAAAATTATGGAGGTAGACCCCAACGAACGCCCTATTAGTATTCAGTTATTTGATTGTCGTCCCGATTTTTTAGCAGAAGCAGCAATAAAAGCAGTGGAAGAAGGTGCGGATACTGTTGATATTAATATGGGTTGTCCAGTTAATAAAATTACTAAAAATGGTGGTGGTTCTTCTTTGTTGCGACAACCAGAAGTAGCTGAAGCTATTGTGAGGGAAGTTGTCAAAGCGGTTGATGTTCCCGTAACTGTGAAAACCCGCATCGGTTGGAATGATAAAGAAATTACCATTCTTGATTTTGCTAAAAGAATGGAAGATGCAGGGGCAAAAATGATTACAGTACATGGTAGAACCCGCGCCCAAGGTTACAATGGTAACGCCCGTTGGGAATGGATAGCCAAGGTAAAAGAAATCTTATCTATTCCTGTAATTGGAAATGGGGATATTTTCTCAGTTGAAGCGGCGGTAAGATGTTTAGAAGAAACCGGTGCAGATGGGGTGATGTGTTCTCGCGGTACTTTAGGTTATCCGTTTTTAGTCGGTGAAGTTGACCATTTCTTAAAGACTGGGGAATTATTACCAGCACCAACTCCTATTCAACGTTTAGAATGTGCCAGAGAACATCTTTATGCTTTATGGGAATATAAAGGCGATCGCGGAGTCCGTCAAGCCCGTAAACACATGACCTGGTATGCTAAAGGTTTCACGGGTGCAGCAGACTTGCGCGGACAGTTAAGCTTAGTAGAAACCGTGCAGCAAGGTTTAGATTTAATTGATAAAGCAATAGAAAAAATATCCTCCGGTTATGAACCAGAAGATTGGGAACTGGGGACTGGTGACTGGTGACTGGGAAAAAATTTTAGATTTTAGATTTTAGATTTTAGATTGGAGTTATTTGTATTCTTCCCAATCACCAATCACCAATCACCAATCACCAATCACCGCTTACTTACTCTCAGTAAAATCAGCATCAATTACATCATCACCACCACCGGAAGGAGGAGTAGAACCACCACCAGCACCGGGACCTTCAGCACCAGGAGCAGCACCACCACCAGCTTGTTGATAGATGTTGCTACCTACTGCAAATAATGCTTGTTGCAATTCTGGTGTGAGTTTTTGAATTTGCTCATCATCTTCCTTCGCTACTGCTTCCCGCAAATCTTTCACCAAACCTTGAACCTTGGTTTTATCAGCTTCAGGAACTTTATCACCTAATTCTTCCAATTGCTTTTCAGCTTGGTAAGCTAAGGAGTCAGCTTGGTTTTTACGTTCAATCTTCTCACGACGTTCTTTGTCCGCAGAGGCGTTACGTTCAGCTTCCTGTACCATGCGTTCCACATCATTTTTATCCAAGGTGGAAGCACCAGTAATACTAATTGACTGTTCCTTACCAGTTCCCTTATCTTTCGCTGTAACGTTCAGGATACCGTTAGCGTCAATGTCAAAGGTAACTTCAATTTGAGGTACACCACGGGGAGCAGGAGGAATACCATCTAAGCGGAAAGTTCCCAAACTCTTGTTATCGTTTGCAAATTCCCGTTCACCTTGCAGAACATGAATTTCTACATTAGTTTGACCATCAACCGCAGTGGAGAATACTTCTGATTTTTTGGTAGGAATAGTTGTGTTACGAGGAATAATCTTGGTCATTACTCCACCCAAGGTTTCCACACCCAAGGATAGAGGAGTTACGTCTAACAACAAGATACCAGTCACATCACCAGCAAGTACACCCGCTTGAATAGCAGCACCCACAGCTACCACTTCATCAGGGTTCACGCTTTGGTTAGGGTCTTTACCTAGAACCTTTTTAACTACTTCCTGAACTGCGGGAATACGGGTAGAACCACCAACTAAAACAACTTCATCAATGTTGCTCTTGTTTAACTTGGCATCTCTGAGAGCATTTTCTACAGGGATACGACAACGGTCAATTAAATCAGAACAAAGTTCTTCAAAAGTTGCACGAGTTAAAGTAGTATCTAGGTGTTTTGGACCATCCTGAGTAGCAGTGATGAAGGGAAGGTTAATTTCCGCTTGGGTAACACTAGAAAGTTCAATTTTGGCTTTTTCCGCAGCTTCAGTCAGACGTTGTAAAGCTTGTTTATCTTTGCGGAGGTCAATACCTTCTGCTTTTTTGAATTGTTCTGCTAAGAAGTCAACTATTTTTTTATCGAAGTCGTCACCACCAAGGTGAGTATCACCAGAGGTAGCTAATACTTCAAATACACCATCACCAACTTCTAGTACAGATACGTCGAATGTACCACCACCTAAGTCAAATACTAAAATGGTTTCGTTACTCTTTTTATCAAAACCATAAGCTAGAGAAGCGGCGGTAGGTTCGTTGATAATCCGTAATACTTCAATACCAGCGATTTTACCAGCGTCTTTGGTTGCTTGACGTTGGGAGTCGTTAAAGTATGCAGGAACGGTAATAACTGCTTGGGTAACGGTTTCACCCAGATATTTACTAGCGTCTTCTACCAGTTTACGGAGAACCTTAGCAGAAATTTCTTCTGGTGCAAACTGTTTACCAGCACCGGGAGAATCTAGTTTAACGTTACCACTGCTGCTGAGAACTTTATAAGAAACTTCTGTAGCTTCGTTGGTAACTTCGTCAAAACGGCGACCGATAAAGCGTTTTACAGAATAAAAAGTATTTTCGGGGTTCATCACCGCTTGACGTTTAGCGATTTGACCTACTAAATTATCACCATTTTTCGCAAATGCCACAACAGATGGAGTGGTTCTAAAACCTTCAGCGTTAGCAATTACAGTGGGTTTACCACCTTCCATCACTGCTACGCAAGAGTTAGTTGTACCTAAGTCAATTCCTACTACTTTTGCCATTTTGGGTGCTGCTTCCGTATAACTACAAATGAATGGGATTATAAAGGACTAAATGTTTGAACCTTATATTTGAACATTATGTTTGAACCTTTTGAACCAACTGATTGAAAATAAGCAGTCAGTCCAGCATGGTTGCGCTAGTCTGGGGTGAAAACCGCAAATTACGCTGATATATATACTGAACTTGTGTAGCCAGTCCATGAAGGGTGGTTTCCCGAACCTTGGATGGGACGGTTTATTTTAAAGGTTGTTTTTAGTTGGTTCATGGATTGAACTGCTGTTACTCTGAATAATGTATGAGAATTAATACGTTAAGGAATTGGGGTGAACCGTAATTTATAAGTCGTATTTGCCGTCAAGATGGGATAATGGTAACTGGTGATTGGTGATTGGTGACTGGTGATTGGTGATTGGTGATTGGTGATTGGTGATTGGTAATTGGTGATTGGTGATTGGTGATTGGTGATTGGTGACTGGGGAAAGAATAAATAATGATGGTAAATCAGCAACAAGTAGGTCAACATAATTAAAAGTAAAATAGAAGTGTATAAAGTGGACATATCCCTGACTTCTTAAAGAAGTCGGGTATATGGATATTACGTTTTTTCAGGTTGAGTTACTTAGCAAAAGTAAAATTTTTGAATTATCCAAAGTGAAAACTGACAGCATATTTTACCGACTTTTTAAAGAGTTTCCGAGTATATTTTTTGAGTTAATTGGCAACCAACCGCAAACCGCAGCGGCCTATAAATTCTCATCTATCGAAATTAAGCAAACCGCTTTTCGCATAGATGGGGTTTTTCTACCAATAAAAGAACAAGATGCACAAAACCCGATTTATTTTCTGGAAGTGCAGTTTCAAGACGACGAGAAAATTTATTACCGTCTATTCTCGGAAGTTTTTTTATACCTACGGCAATATCAACCTCAAAATCCTTGGAGGGGGGTTGTTATTTATCCCAGTCGCAGTTTAGATACAGCAGATACCCAACATTACAGTGAATTTTTCACCAGTCAGCGTGTCAGCCGAATTTATCTAGATGAACTGGGTGAAAGTGCATCTTTACCCATTGGTATTGCTACGATAAAATTAATCATCGAAGATGAAGATAAAGCAATTACCACAGCTAAAGAGAACCAAGCAGGAAATCAATAACGACAAACAACAAAAGTTATTAGAGTTAGTAGAAACTATCTTGGTTTACAAGTTTCCGAGAATGAGTAGAAAGGAGATTGAAGCTATGTTTAGTCTAAGTGATTTAAAACAAACAAAGGTTTATCAAGAAGGACGTGAAGAAGGAAGAGAAGAAGGAAGAGAAGAAGGGAGTTTGGAAGCAAAATTAGAAGCTGTTCCCAGATTATTAGCTTTAAAATTAACGGTGGAATAAATCGCCCAGGCTTTAAATTTAACAGTTGACACTGTACAAAAAATTGCTGAAGGGAATAGGGAATAGGGAATAGGGAATAGGGGCAACCACGGGGGGTTTGCCCCTACATTAATTCAAATCTGCAATTAATTTAATTACCCTTTCTTTCACCTCATCTCTGATACGCCGAAAAGTATCAATATTTTCACCTTGAGGATCATCTAATTGCCAATCTGCAAACACATTTCTTAATAACCATTCCTGGGGTAAATTTACCCCACAACCACATAAAGAAATCACTGCATCAAAATCTTCTGGGTGGAAATTATTTAACGCTTTAGAAGTTTGATTACTAATATCAATGCCTATTTCTGACATTACTTGTACAGTAATCGGATCAACTTCACTTGCTGCTAAACCAGAACTATAAACTTCTATTTTACCCTGTCCTAATACCTTAGCAAAACCTTCCGCCATTTGGGAACGACGGGAGTTATGTTTACAGATAAACATGATTTTTTTCATGATGCTAAGAAGTCGGTTTTCTGGATAATATAGCTGAATCTGGATGATTTGTAACTAGGAAGAATGAAGATAACGTGGATCTGGTAAAGTTGCCTTTTCCGGTTCTCTGGGAAACCATGCTGCTGTACGTTTACAAAATTCTACTAACATCAACATTACCGGAACTTCAATTAAGACCCCTACTACAGTTGCTAGTGCTGCACCAGAATTTAAACCAAATAACATTACAGCAGTAGCTATGGCAACTTCAAAATGATTACTAGCACCAATTAAAGCTGCTGGCGCTGCATCTTCATAGGATATATTTAATTTTAATGCTGCTACATAACTAATTAAAAAAATGAAATTAGTTTGGATAAACAAAGGAACAGCTATTAATAAAATATGCAAAGGATTTTTAACAATTAATTCTCCTTTGAAAGCAAATAGCAAAACTAAAGTAATTAATAAAGCTGAAATTGCCACAGGAGAAAGATATTTTAAAAATTGTCTTTCAAACCATTGTCTACCTTTATATTTAAAAATCCAATAACGGCTATACATTCCTGCTGCTAATGGCAAACCAACATAAATTAACACAGATAAAACAATAGTTTGCCAAGGTACTGTTAAATCATTTGCGGCTAGTAACCATCGTCCCAAGGGTGCATACAAAAATAGCATCATTAAAGAATTAACTGCTACCATAACTAATGTATGGCCTTGATTTCCATAGGAAAGATATCCCCACATTAAAACCATTGCGGTACAAGGCGCAATTCCTAATAAAATCGTACCAGCTATGTAGGAATTAGCTAAACTAATTTCACTACCTCTAATTATTTCTGTACCTGTAATTAATGGTTTAAATAACCAACCTAAAAAGAACTGAGAAAATACTACCATTGTAAATGGTTTAATTAACCAATTCATGACTAAAGTGAGAATTACAGGTTTTGGCGCACGCAGGGCATTTACAGCTTGGGTAAAGTCTATTTTCACCATGATGGGATACATCATAAAAAATAAACAAATAGCAATAGGAATAGAAACTTGATAAATACTAATAGCGTCCAGGGTGACAGCAATACCTGGAAATAAACGACCTAAACCAATTCCTACTAAGATACAAATAAACACCCAAACAGTGAGGTATTTTTCAAAAAAACTCAGATTGCTTTTAGCTTTAATTGGAGTTATATTTTCTCCGTGATGTAGATTCATATAGTCCTCCAAAACTTTAATAAATTCACAGCAAAATTACACACTCAAGGAACTTAAAATCTGTCACCTGTCACCTGTCAACTGTCACCTGTCACCTAAATTCTATTCTCCATCTCCACCTTTCCAAGCAATATTTTTACTAGGTTGGGGGTTAGGTAACTTCAAAGAAACTAAAGCTGCTGCTAAGACAAAAAACATGGATGTCCACAGACAACCGACTAAACCAAATAACTGATAAACTAAACCAGATAATACAGTACCAGCAAGACGACCACCGGAGTTAGCCATATAATAGAAACCAACGTTTAAGGCTACTTTATCATCATCAGTAAATGCCAAAACTAGGTAAGAATGAACTGCGGAATTAAAGGCAAATACCACACCAAATAAAAGTAGTCCGCTAATAATAACTATATTAGCAGGTAAATTGATTTGTAGAGCAAGGGCGATCGCACAAGGAACAGCAGTTAAAGTAAATGTCCAAAATTGGATAGTTTTAGATTCCGGTGGACGACCAGAACCGAATTTTTGCAGTAAATTAGGTGCTAAAAATTGCACAACTCCATAGCCAATTACCCAACAAGCCAAAAACCCACCCACTTGATAAAAAGACCAACCTAAAATCTCACGTAAAAATACAGGTAAACCCACTACAAACCACACATCCCGCGAACCAAATAAAAAGAACCTGGCAGCAGATAAAATATTAATTTCCTGACTTTTAGAAAACAGTTGACTAAATTTAACTTTCTTTTTAATTTTGCCCATTCCCTTGGGTAATAATAAACCAGTGAACATAATTAAAAATAGTCCACCAGCCATAATTAACAAAGCATTGACAAAACCAAATACAGATAACAAAGCACTACCAACAAAAAAACCAACGCCTTTTAAAGCATTTTTAGAACCCGTTAAAACTGCCACCCATTTAAACAAAGAAGACTGGGCATCTTGGGGAACAACCAAACGGATAGCACTTTTAGAACTCATCTTAGTTAAATCTTTAGCAATTCCTGAAAATGCCTGGGCTACCATCACATAAAAAACCGCAACCCACTGTACCCACTCAGGATTTAAAAAAGACAACATTACCAAAGAAAAAACCTGTAAACCGATACCACTATAAAGAGTAACTTTCAATCCAAATTGCGAACCTATCCAACCACCCAAAAAATTAGTAACAATTCCAAAAACTTCATAAAACAGAAATAAAAACGCAATTTGCAAAGGCGTATAACCGATTTTATTAAAATACAATAAAACCAACATCCGCAAAGCACCATCAGTAACAGTAAACCCCCAATAAGCCAGGGTTACTAAAGCATAATCTCTTAAATTTCCACCCGAACCAGTAGTAGAAGCCATGATTAAAATCTCTAATTTTCTTTGTCTCTCTGCGTCTCTGCGTCTCTGCGTGAGAAAAAAATATTTAGGGTAGGAAACCCACCCTTTAAAAACCATTATTTTTGCAAACTTAAAGCCACTTTTTTAGCTAATTCCGCCATCCGGTTAGCATAACCCCATTCATTATCATACCAAGCCAGAATTTTCACCTGAGTTTCATCAACAACCATCGTAGAAAGGGCATCAATAATGGAAGAACGAGGATCATCTTTATAATCAATTGATACTAAAGGACGTTCTTCGTAACCTAAAATTCCCTTTAATGGTTCTTGTTCGGAAGCCGCTTTCAATAAACCATTAATTTCTGCTATTGTTGTTGGTCTAACAACTTCAAAAACACAATCTGTTAAGGAAGCATTTAACAAAGGAACACGCACAGCTAAACCATTCAATTTACCATTTAATTCTGGATAAATTAAACCGATGGCTGTAGCTGAACCAGTGGATGTAGGAATTAATGAAAGATTTGTTGCCCTGGCACGACGCAAATCTTTATGAGGGGCATCAACTATAGTTTGAGTATTGGTATTATCATGAATTGTGGTGATAATTCCATGCTTAATTCCTAAGCCTTCATGAATTACTTTGACTACTGGGGCTAAACAGTTGGTAGTACAAGAAGCAGCTGTTAAAAGGTGATGTTTTTCAGATTCATAAAGGTGATCATTTACCCCCATGACAATATTTAACGCCCCCTCTTTTACAGGTGCAGCAACAATGACTTTTTGTACACCTCTTTTAAAATAAGGGTTAAGTGTTTCTGGACTTCTAAATTTTCCTGAACATTCCAAAACAATATCAACTCCAAATTCTTCCCAGGGAACTTCTCCGGGTTGGGAATATTCGCTAAAAGTTAAGGGTTTACTATCAATAACTACTCGGTTTTCTCCAGCTTCAACTTCTTTTTCCCAGCGTCCATGTACGGAATCAAATTTGAGTAAATGCGCTGCTGTTACTGCACCACCTTTAAGTTCATTTATATGTACAAATTCTATTTCTTTCCAATCCCAAGCAGCACGAACTGCTAAACGTCCCATGCGTCCAAAACCATTAATTCCTACACGAATTGTCATGTTAAAATTCCTTTTGTTTACGCAATAATTCCCCAAGGGTTAAATCAAATTGTGATTTACCTGCAAATACTGTTCCGGCTTTACCGTTATGTAAATGCACATAGTCAATTTTGTAAGCTTCCTCTGATAAGGGTACAGAACCTACAGAATTAACTATTTTTGGTGCTTTTTGTAAATAGAAATCTACAAATTTATAAATCTCTCCTCGGTTTTGACTAGACCACAAATTCACATATATAAATAAAGGTCGAGATAGTGGTTGATATTTGGATTTTGCTACTGTTTCTTGTGATGGTAAAATTGCCCCTTTACCGTTATTAACAGCTACGACTTTTAATTTGTCTTGGTTTTTTTCATAGTATGCGTAACCAAAATAACCCAAGGCGTTGGGATCTTTATTGATGCTTTCTACTAAAACATCGTCGTCTTCGCTTGCTGTGTAGTCATTGCGACTGGCTTTTTCTTGACCTACTATGGCTTCTGTGAAGTAGTCAAATGTACCAGATTTTTTACCAGCACCGTATAAATTCAGGGGACGATCTGGCCAGGAACTACGTATTTGATTCCATTTGGTAATTTTTCCTTCAGCCGCAGGTTGCCATATTTTTTTCAGTTCTGCTACTGTAATATCTTTTGCCCAGTCATTTTGCGGATGTACGGCAATGGTTAAGGCATCAAAGGCAATAGGTAATTCTATGTATTTGATGCCATTCTTATTACACATTGCCATCTCCGCTTGAGAAATTGGTCGAGAGGCATTATTTATATCTGTTTTCCCATCACAGAATTTTTCAAACCCTCCCCCAGTACCGGAAATGTTTACTTGTACTTGGCTGTTGTTTTTGGTGTTGGCTATAAATTCTTTGGCGATCGCCTGGGTAATGGGATATACTGTACTTGAACCGTCAATTTTAATGATTGATACAGTCCCGGAAGTAGCGGCTGTTGCAGTTTGTGGTGACTGCTGAATATTGCTGGAAGTGTCAGATGTACTGGTACAACTGCTGGCTAATGCTAACATTCCCACCGCTAGGACTAATCTTTGTGCCGTTGTTTTCACTGACTTTACCTGTCTGCTTGATAATATATCTTTGTATTCATCATTTCAAAAAAAATTGATATGTCAAGTACCAAGATAGCATAATACACAAAAATTAATCAAAAAAAATTGATGGATTGGGTACTGAAAACTGGGAAGAGGTTTTACCAGTTTTGCTTACTCACAACAAGAACGACGGGGAGAAAGCACAGAATTACGGTGAATATCGGCTAAATACTGTTCTAATAGCTGGAATTGGGGTAAGTTGAGACTATAATAAATCCAGCGTCCTTCTTGACGGGAATTAACGAGATTTGCTTCTTTAAGGTTTTTCAGGTGAAAGGATAGTTTTGATTGACTTATTTCTAAAGCATCGCATAGATCACAGACACAGAGTTCACGCTGACGCAGTAATTCTATGACTTTAATTCTAATTGGTTCAGATAAGGCATGAAAGCCGGCAATTATTAAGTGTGGGGGTGTGGTTGTGGGGGTGATCATTAATTCGTAATAATATCAGGGGGCAAGTTTATTAATATTGTATTATAGCTTTTCTATCTGAATTAGGATGTCCGGGATTTTAGGATTAACAGGATAGAAAACGCAGATGAACGCAGATAAACGCAGATTGTTTTTGTCAGAATCAGGATGTCCAGGATTTTAGGATTTACAGGATGTTATTGATTAATTTCTAGTGTTCCTTTGCGTCTTTGCGTATTTGTGTGAAACCAAATATTAAATTTTGTCTGAATCAGGATGTCCAGGATTTGAGGATTTTCAGGATTTTTGTAATGTCTATTTTCTTAAATTATTTGATAAATTGGTTATTGATATTCTGAAAATCTAATCTTTAATGATCTGCTTTTATTAAGATTCACTACATGACATTCTATTCATTTATAATTAATCATCATAAATTTTGATTCAGACAATTAAAATCTAAACAATAACAAATAACTCCCCATCCTGTAAATCCTTACATCCTGGATATCCTGATTCAGACAATTAAAATCTGAACAATAACAAATAACTCCCCATCCTGAAAATCCTTACATCCTGGATATCCTGATTCAGACAATTAAAACTTACATTTACCAATTATCAATTTCTACTTTCATGTTAAAATTAATTCAATGTATATTCTGGAGTTATTATGGAAAGCACTCAAGCAGTGATCAACCCCACTACTCCCACAAATCAAGATATTCATACACCTAAATTTACATTACCCGATCATACACAACTACCTGATTCAGACGGAAATTTCGTGAAAAATTTTCAGGAACATCCCCAAAGTATTGTTTTAACCAGTTCCATTGAACCAATTTTACAAAAAATACATCCTGATGGTAACTATTGTATTGGTCAGGATAGCGGTATTTATTGGCGGTTAACAGATCCACCAGAAAAAGGTGCAGAAGCGCCAGATTGGTTTTATGTCCCTAATGTACCACCAAAACTAAATGGAGATTATCGTCGGTCTTATGTGTTATGGAAGGAATTTGTAGCGCCATTAATTGCTATTGAGTTTGTGTCAGGAAATGGGGAAGAAGAAAGAGATAAAACCCCTCCCAGTGCAACGGAAAAAGCTGGGAAATTTTGGGTTTATGAACAAGCAATTCGTATTCCTTTTTACGCAATTTTTGAAGCGAGAAAAGCGTTACTAGAAGTTTATCGTTTAGTAGATGGCAGTTATCAAAAAATCCAACCTAATGAAAGAGGACATTTTCCAATTTCTCCTATGGGTGTGGAATTAGGTTTAATAGAAGATGACGGTGTACCTTGGGTACGTTGGTGGGATGATGGGGGGAATTTGTTGTTAACTGGTGATGAAAGAGCTATTGTTGAAAAACAAGCCCGTTTAGAAGCGGAAGAAATTGCCCAACAAGCAAAATTAGCACAACAACAAGCGGAAGAAATTGCCCAACAAGAACGACAACAAAAGGAGAAGTTAGCAGCGTATTTAAGGTCTTTGGGTGTTAATCCTGATGATATTTAAAAGGTGAGTTTAAACATTAACAGGACTTACGCAAAATATCTCTAAAACCCTCTTTCCTTTGTGTCCTTCGTGTCTTCGTGGTTCATTCTTTTGTGACTTGTGCGTGCGTAAGTCCTAATTAACAAGGGGTAGGCACGGGGGCGCTACCCCTACGTTGATTATACAGAAACTACCGCTTCTTGTTGATAAGAAATTCCTGCTTCTTTGAATCTTTGTAAAGCTTCACCCAAGCGATCGCAATCTGCAATTAAACTAATTCTCACATATCCTTCACCACCAGCACCAAAAGCATTACCAGGAGTCACAACTACCCCGGTTTTTTGCAGTACATCTAAAGCGAAATCTGTAGAACCCATTCCTACAGGACATTTTACCCACAGATACATAGTTGCTTTGGTTTTAGGAACATTCCAACCCAATTTTCCTAAACCATCTATTAAGAAATCTCGACGGGTGCGGTAACGAGTTTGCACTTCTTGTAAATAGGTATCTGGTAATTCTAACGCGGTTTCTGCTGCTGTTTGTAAGGCGGAAAAAATGCCATAATCTAAGTTAGTTTTTAAGGTTCTTAAACCTTGAATTACATGACGATTTCCCACGACAAAACCCACTCGCCAACCTGCCATGTTATAGGTTTTAGATAAGGTGTGAAATTCCACACCAATATCTTTTGCACCAGGAATTTCTAATAAACTTGTAGGTTGATAACCATCAAATGCTAATTCTGCATAACATAAATCATGCACTAAGAGAATTTCATACTTTCTTGCAAAAGCCACAATTTCCTCAAAAAATTCACGGGGGGCGGTTGCACCTGTGGGATTACTGGGATAATTGAAATAAAGAATTTTCGCTTTTCTTGCTACTTCTTCAGGAATAGAACTTAAATCAATTAACCAGTTATTTTCTTCCTTTAAAGTAATACTATGAATTACTCCGCCGGCAATAATTGGACCACGAAAATGAACCGGGTAAGATGGCGATGGTACTAATACAATATCACCAGGATTAATATAGGCGATCGCCAAATGTCCTAAACCTTCCTTAGAACCCAACAAAGGCAAAGCTTCACTATCAGGATCTAAAACCACATTGTAACGGCGATTGTACCATTTAGTAATTGCCTTGCGAAAATTAGCAGTACCTTCAAAGGGTGGATAACCATGATTAGCAGGATTTTGTAAAGCTTTCATCGCTGCTTCTATCACCGGTTGAGGTGTTGCACCATCGGGGTTTCCCATTCCCAAATCAATCAAATCTAAACCTTGTTCTCTTGCTTTTGCTTTGAGTTCATCCAATCTAGCAAAAACATAAGGCGGTAATTTCTGTATTCTCTCTGCGGGAGTAATCCAACTTAAACTCATTCTAAAAACCTCAAAGTAGGGAATAGGGAACAGGGAACAGGGAACAGGGAACAGATGAAAATTTTACCAATTACCAATCACCTATTACCCATTACCAATTACCCATTTTTAATTTTTAATTTTTAACTTTTAATTGATTTGGTGCAGTGGTAGAAACCATTGCGGCCATCAATTGTTCTAAAGCTACAGAAAAAGGCAATCTGTGAATATCAGAATTTGGTGCTAAAGCAATTTCTGCGGACGTTTGCAATTCAGTTAAGGTAATATTTCCTAATCCCAAATCTGCTAATGTTTTGGGTAATCCAATCTCTGCATAAAACTTTAATAATTGCTGTCTCGCTGCGTCTGCAAGTTGGTTACTTTGCAACATTTCTTCTAATCGCAACTGTACCAAAATTCCATAAGCTACTTTTTCGCCGTGAATGCTACCATGTCCGCAGATATGGGTTAAACCATTATGTACTGCGTGGGCGGCCACTGTGCGACATTGTGCGCCCCCTAAACCACCAATGACACCGGCTAATAATACGGTTGCATCTACAACTTCTCGCCATACTTCACTACCAGGAGATTGTAAAGCTGCGGCGGATTTTTGCAGTAAAATATCTCTTAAAACCCTTGCTTGTTGGACTGCGGCAATGATTAAAGTGTCTTGTAAATGTCCACTACTTACTGACGCTTCGTACCATTTGGCGATCGCATCTCCAATACCTGCAACTAATGTCCTTTGAGGTGCAGTTTGAATCAAATCATAATCCAAAATCAGCAAATCAGGACAACGGGATAAACCCACATCATACAAAAACGCCCCTGATTCAGAATATACATTAGATAAAGCTGTCCACGCTGCACAGGTAGCCGCCGAAGTCGGAATTGTGACAACAGGTAAACTTAATTGATGGCCGACTAACTTAGCCGTATCTAAAGCCTTACCACCACCTACACCAATAATGATATCTGCTTTATGTTCCTTTGCAGCTTTGCGTAAAGCCTTTAAACTAGCTTCACAGCAATCTGCACCATAAGAACTAGCAACCGTATCTAAATTTTCAGCTTGGAAAATCGGCTGTAAACTTTCTTGAAAAATAGAGAGAGTGCGATTTCCGGCGACAATTAAAGGACGAGTTCCCAAACGGGCAATTTCCACCACTGCGGAAGGGAGTACACCCCCACCCCGAATGACTTTAGCCGGAGCGATGGTCAATGTCAATAATGTACTAGCGGTTTGAGTAGACAAGGCTGGAGTAAAAGATTGATTAGGTATCATAAATAATATGTCAAAACTTGATATTCTTCATACAATCAGACTAATGATTTTGGCTTCTGGTGGCGACATCCACAGAAAGCTATTACTAATAGGGAAAATTCCTAAGTTTTAATATCTTAATATAAAATTAATCTTTATTGTATTGTAAGTCACAAAAAATTTGGGCAAGTGGGTATTGGTTGGGCATTGGGTTATTAGTCATCCAATTACCCATTACCAATTACCCATTACCAATCAGCATTTTAAGCTTTAGCTTCTGGCAATTGTGCAAATTTATCCAAGTAAACTTCTACCGCCATTTCAGGATCTTGACGACTTGCTAGGGTTCGTTGTACCTTACCCAAGTAAACTGGTATAGATATTCCTGGTTCTGGGTGGATAATGGTACGGGCGCGAATTGTCAGTTGGTTGTTTCCGCCAGCACCTAAGCGCCCATAGGAATAAAGGTTACTGGCAGCTTGGCGTAAAGTTGCTTCTAATTCTTCTGGGGTAATTTCTGGTGTTGTGGCAATTACCGCCTGGTTAGAACCGTTATCATAAACTAGGGTGTATTTAACAGCACCGGGAATGACTGTCCGACTCAGAGGTACTAAAGACAGGGAAAATAAACCTGCGGTTAACACGATCATAAAGCCGGTTGTACCCACCAGCCGAAAGCGTAGACCCCATTTGAGGATAAATGCCAAAATTGTCAGGACTGCAAATGCTATGGTAGCAATTCCTGACCATTGGGTGTATTGGAGAAAATCAGCTGTTGTAGGCATAAGGTTTTAATTACGGATATACCCATTTTACTGATTGGTGCGATATCTACGACTATCTATCACGCTCTGTATCAAATATTAATTTAACTTCTGTCTGACTATGGAAGCTATTTTGTACATGATTTTCCAGAATTTTTTGGACTATTTCTTTATAATTTAGTCTCTCCATATCAAAATCTCCTCTTGTTCTGGGTTAAAAATTAGTAATTTTAGTTCATACTCAGTAATTATTCTCTGAATAAATCTTCGACTAAAAAACTCATTATAAACATCTACCGGAATGGCTAAATACAAGATTCGATGCGCTACGCCCTCCCACATCCCCAAAAAGCGATCGCCTCTCTTCTCATTCTAAAAATAGCCATCACGATTGCCTGTGTCTTATAATGGGAGAGTTGTTTATTGCTCTAGGATACATAAATCATGCTTACCTATAAGGCAATGTATAAGTTTTTAGACAACGGAGTTCATGGGGAAGTATTAGACTTTCCTGGAGCGATTTCTTGGGGAGAAGATTTATCTATAGTACGTCGCTCTTTGGCGAGTGCATTAGTTGATATGGCAGAGGTTTATTTATTGAAGGGAGAATCTTTACCGTTGCCAAATGAACAATCAACGGAACCCGAAGCGGATTTAGAAGAACCAATTTATTTGATTTTATCAGCAGCAAATCATGTTCAGGTTGTTCCTCGTTTGGTGGCTTAATGAAACGTCGAGATTTGTTACGTCACCTCAGTCAAAATGGTTGTTATTTATTGAGAGAAGGAAGCGAACATTCTATTTGGGAAAACCCTCTTAACGGTCGTCGTACAGCGATTCCTCGTCATAGAGAAATTGTTGAGTTTACAGCTCTTAGAATTTGTCGTCAGTTAGAGATACCTGCACCCTAAGAGACGCGATCGCCGTTTTCCCCTTCGCCTCCCTAACATGTTCGCACCTTCCCCTTCTCATTCTAAAAAGCGATCGCACCTTTCACATCCCCAAACAAGCGATATCTTTGGTATAATTAGAATATTAGTTTAATTGCAATATTAAGAACATACTATGACTGTACAACGGTGGAATGATGAAATGCTTGATGATTTGGCTTCCAGTGTGACTGAGTTGCGAGAAAGTATAACTGAAGTTAGGGAAAGTATAACTGAAGTTAAAGATAGCATAGATGGGTTGAGAGTAACGGCTCAAGCATTGCTACAAGTAGCTGCTCAAAATCAGCGTGAAATGGAATTGATCAAACAAAGACAAGCTGAAAGCGATCAGCGATTTAATATTTTATTGGAGGAAGTCCGTTATTTAACTCGTGGAAATAGAGATGATTAGTTCTCGATTCTCCACATTCCCCAAAAAGCGATACCTTCTGTGCGCTTCGCTACGCACTAAACAATCATAAAATTACTGAGTGCTTAATTGAGATTTTTTATTTTTGTATTGTTGCTGTAATTCTAGGTAATACTTAATTAATTTATGTGGATCATGCTGATTATTTTGAGAAATTTGATGGCGAATTTCTCGAATTTTTTGCAGTACGGAATCATCAAGAGTAATCATTATTCATTATCCTTGTCCATGAATTACGCTAAATATAGCACTTAAACCACCAAACAAAATTTTATAGGGTATTAAAAATATCTTCCTTGAACTACGCAATTTCTCATGAAAGATTTAGGATGGCTATATATTCCATCAAAAACGAGTCCATTCTTTACGCGCTATCATATCCGGTTCAGTCCGAACTTCATAGTAAAAGCTAGGAATACTGGTTTCAATGTAAATTTTTGATTTCACCATGTTGAATTTATAAAAACCTCCTTTAAACACGGAAAGGGTAATATACCATAATCTTACCGCGATCGCCCTTCCACATCCCCAAAAAGCGAACTGCTTGCAGCAGCGCTTGCGCTATCGCCCTCCCACACCCCTAAAAAACGAACTGCTTGCAGCAGCGCTTGCGCTATCGCCCCCACACCCCTAAAAGCGATTTCTACGGAGCGCTTCGCTATCGCACTCCCACATCCCCAAAAAGCGATTGCACTTCCCACATCTCCTAAAAGCGATCAATCTCTATAATTTACTAAGCTAGATATTGTGAATTTTGAGTTTAAACCAGCTATTTCTATGATGGAACTTCTACTAACTCAGCAATGGAATCGCCCAGACGGAGAAAATGTTTCCCATTAAGAGTTAAGATTTTATCCACTTTTATTTTTAGAGCAGAATAAGCGATTAAACTATCATAAATTGCTCCTCCCGTAAACCCTAAATTGACCATATTTTCTATAGCTTGATAATAATCATATTCAGTTAAAGAAATAATCTGAAATTCTTTGATATTTTCCTGAATAAGCCTCTGAGTGATTTGAGGTGAAAAACGAGGTTGAGAAGGAAAAGAAGATATAACTGAGAATAATTCGGCTAAGGTATGAGTGATTATAAATCCTTCAATTTGTGAGGTTTTCACCTTTTCTAGCCATGACCAACAAGGAAAATGCTGAGGATGTTTAACTAAAATAGCCGCAACTAAAACTGATGTATCAAATAATATTTTTACCATGAAATTACTTGATTCATTCTTTCATTTTTGAGTTTTTCAATTATAGAATTAGCATCTGCTAATAATTCTACATCCGAGACTAATACATGACCTTCATAGTAAAGTGATGGTTCTTCTTTGATGGGTTTTAAAATTAGTTTTCCGTCTTGAACTTCTAATGATAGTTTTGATTCATTATTTAAACCTAACTGTTGTCTAATAATTTCAGGGATTTGCAGATATCCTGATTGATTTAAGGTGACTAATTCCATAGTGTTTTTTCCAAAAAAGAGTAACTGTTTGTATTATAGCAGCGATTCCTAGGTCGCGCTTCGCTATCGCCCTCCCCTACATTCCTAAAAGCGATACCTTCGGTGCGCTTCGCTACGCTCTCCCACATCCTCAAAAAGCGATACCTTTGGTGCGATTCGCTACGCATTAGTTAATTGATAATTGTTGTAGGGTACTGCGAAGTTTAGGATGGCAATTTGATGAGAGGTTGAGTAATCATTTTTCTGTTTTTAGCTACCTGTTTTTTCTTTAAATCTTTACAAATTTCGTGCAAATCATAATTAAAAGATTTAGCGTGTTCTTCTCGAATTTTGTAAATTTCTTCTAATACTTCATCTTTCCACATAGTTAATATCCCATAAGTTCATAAGGTGTACAAATCGTTGGTAGTTGATATCCAGATTGCATACTAATTTGTGAAAGTTTTTTCTGGATTTGTGCGTTAGCAATATGTTTACAGTTCCATGTTAACAAATAATCTACTTGATAAACAGTGGCTAAGGCAATATGCAAAGCATCATCAGAGGCTTTAGGAGGAAGATTACTTTTGATGAGAAATTGCTGGGCTAATTCTACGAGTCCCGTCAGGGATACGCGATCGCTTTCCGTCTCCCCATAGCTATGTGATCAGCAATGATGTTAATATAATATTGGATTTATTGAAGGAGTTACAAATCAATGACTCAAGTAATTGCCAAAAAATCCTTATATGAATCTGATTATTTACATTGGACTCAAGAGACTATAGCTAAATTAAAAGCTAGGGACTTTGACAATGTGGATATTGAGAATTTAATAGAGGAGATTGAGGATTTGGGGCGATCTTATCGAGATGAATTGGAAAGTCGTTTGGATGTATTATTATCACATATTTTGAAGCGGTTATATGTTCCCTTAACAAATGATTATAATGGTTGGGAAAGAACTATTAGAGAACAACGCAAGCAAATTAAACGACGTTTAGCAAAGTCACCTAGTCTTAAAAATTATTTGCCGGAAATTTTTGACGAAATTTGGCAAGATGTACTTAAGGAAGTCCGAGAAGATTATCCACAGTATGAGTTTCCTGATTTATGGCAGTTTGATCGTGATATTGACACATTATTAAACAACATTTTCTGGAGTTAAATGTTTTGAAGTAGTTAGCGATACCTACGGTAAGCTACCGCTAACGCACTACCCAAAACAACAGAAAGGCGATCGCACCTCCTCTCATTCTCAAAAAAGGCGATCGCCCCTCCACATCCCAAAAAGCGAACTGCTTGCAGCAGCGCTGGCGCTATCGCCCTCCCACATCACCAAAAAGCGATCATTCTCTAACGTTGTAAATCTAAATATACTCTTTTAAAAGGTTGTTTTCGATAACGACGGTAAATATCAAAATCACTATCTAATGTAATGATGGACGAAATGTTGAGTCGTTCAGAGATAGTAATTAATGACAAGTCAGCAAAATCACCTGGTAAGTCTGCATACTGTTGATTAAGTTCTTTAATGCGAGTAAAATCTTCTGGGATTAGGGGAATACAACGATAAAGTTTTTGAGCTAAATCGTTGAGAAATTCATTTTGTGTCCGATAATCTTCACTTAAAAGATACATTACTTCAGTCACGCAGGGAATAGTGGTAATCAGTTCACTTGAACATTGTTCAAAAAAGTTGCAAACAGATTTATGATAATTATCTTGCAAGCTGTAGTAGGCAAATAAAATACTACTATCAGTAAGAATAATAGGAGGATAATCATTCATTGATAATATTTTTGTGACGGTTTTGAATATGTTCTGCAATAGCTTGTTTACGATTTTCTCGTAATGATAATTCAGGATCAGCATTTTGTAATAGGTTCTCTGGATGTTTTCCTCGTCTTTGAGCTAGGGTTTGACGGGGTTTTATGGTTTGCCAATGTTGATAAATGAGTTTTTTTATCAGTTCTTCCGAGGTGGTATTCTCTTGAGTAATGATTTCTGCTAGGTAGGTTTCCGTTTCTCGATCTAGATTAATAGATATCATTTTTGTTCTCTGTTATAGATATCAACATTGTTATATTATACTCTAAAAATATGATCGCCCTCTCACATCCCCAAAAAAGCGAACTGCTTGCAGCAGCGCTGGCGCTATCGCCCTCTCACATCCCCAAAAAGCGATCTCTAAAGGCGATACCTACTATTATCTGAATAGCAAAGCATCCCATGAGAGATACGGTACTATTTAAAACTTAGGTAATAAATCTGCTTGTTTACAAATTGCATTTGCTGTAATGCGATCAATGCTGCGATGTCTTTTGACAGGAATAGTTTTTAGATCATTAGTATAAATCGAATGATTTCCACCTTCCCGTAATAAATAATATCCGTTTTCTTCTAAATATTTAATTAAATCTTTTCGTTTTACTGACATAATCAAACTTCTACTGGAATTTGTTCAAGTAAAGAGCTTCCTGTGGGAATTTCTTTATTTTGTTGACGATAAGCAATGATCATTTCTTTGAGAGCATCTTGTAACATAACTCTACATTCTTCTAAGGTTTCTCCTTCAGTAATAACTTCTTGCCATTCAATCAGTTGTCCCATATAGCCGCTATTAACTTTTGTATATTTGGCAGTGTATGTAGTTAGCATTATTTTGTTTTTGAAGATAATTACATATAGTCAATTATAAACCTATTTTTACCAAAAATTCAAGGTGTTAGCATTGCTAAACCCCTAAAAATCATTGATGGTAGATAAGTGATCGCATATCCCCAAACAGCGATCGCACCTTCCACATCCCCAAAAAGCGATCGCCCTCTCACATCCCAAACAGCGATCGCTCATCCTCCCATTCCCAAAAAGCGATCGCAAGATTAGATTGTGTTATTCTTAAAGTAAGGAACTCAAGTAAGGAGTTGAAGTCATGACCAGTGCCACAATTACCACCAAAGGACAAGTAACTATACCTAAAGAAATCAGAGATTATCTGAATTTGGATACAGGAAGTAAAGTTGATTTTGTGATTGATGAAAATGGCATAGTTAAACTTATTCCCCTGAATATACCTGTCGGAAAATTATCTGGGATTTTGCACAGAAAAGGGATGAAATCCGCCACTTTAGAAGAAATGGAACAAACAATTAGTGAGGGTGCAAGTGATTGGAGTTGATACAAATATTTTAGTACGTTACCTCACAAAAGATGATGAAAAACAATGGGAAAAAGCTGTTGAGATTATACACAGTGGAGAACAATGTTTTATTGCTAATGTTGTTATTTGTGAGTTAATCTGGGTTTTGCGTGGTAATCCTTATAATTTTACTAAACAAGAAATTAGTAATACTGTAGAGATGATGTTGCAATGTGCTGTTTTTGAGTGGGAGAATCGTTCAGTTATTTATCAAGGATTGCGGCGTTTTCAACAGGGAAATGCAGATTTTTCTGATTATTTAATTGGTGCAGTTGCTCAACAATTTGGTTGTACTATAACGGCGACTTTTGATAGGAAATTGAGAGGAGAAAAAGGGTTTGATGGTGTCTAGTAATTTTATCATACTTAAACAGCGATCGCACCTCTCACATCCTAAAAGCGATCGCACCTCTCACATCCTAAAAGCGATCGCACCTCTCACATCCTAAAAGCGATCGCCCTCTCACATCCCCAAAAAAGCGATCGCCCCTCCACATCCCCTAAACAGCGATCGCCCCTCCACATCCCCTAAACAGCGATCGCACCTCTCACATCCTAAAAGCGATCGCACCTCTCACATCCTAAAAGCGATCGCACCTCTCACATCCTAAAAGCGATCGCACCTCTCACATCCTAAAAGCGATCGCCCTCTCACATCCCCAAAAAAGCGATCGCCCCTCCACATCCCCTAAACAGCGATCGCACCTTCCACATTTCCCAAAAAGCGATCGCACCTCCACATCTCCCAAAAAGCGATCGCCATCTGCATTTCCATTGCCGAATGCAGTTTGCATTTTCCCACTGGGACTAATTAACCGAGCAAAAATGGAGGGAAAGACGAAGGTCGTATTATCAGGTGTTTTATCAATTAAAGCATCATAGTACAAGCGTTGTCCGGCTGTACCTGTAAAGGTATACTCATCAATTTCCCCAGGCTTATCAATTCTGCTACTGACGATATTACCTAAAGTTAACGGTGTATCAAATAAGGTATCTAACATGAACCCAGGTGTTTCTGGTGCTGTAGTATCCAGGGTAAAATCTAATTTTAATTCATTAGAAATATTACCAAATTTATCTTCTGCTTTGAGTGTTAGTTGATAATTTCCATCTGGCAGATTTCCACCGTTAATTGCTGTCAGTGTATCTTTATCTAATGTGAAACTACCATTTTGCAACTTAGATAAAACATCTACAAAGTTGCCAGAATTTAACTTGGCTTGGAATTTTGTGATTTCACTGGCATCTGTAACAGTTCCTTTGATTGTAGAATCGAAAGTGATACCATCGGTGTTGATGCCTGTATCATTATTAAGACTAGCAGTAATTGATGGTGCTGTTGTGTCTGGTGTTGATTGCGTAATCACCACAACTTGAGTCGTTTCTGTGCTATTTCCTGCTAAATCAACAGCTTTAATCATCAGGTTTTGTTGTCCTGATGATAAACCTATTAAATTCAATTCCACATCAAACACACCTTACGATAACTACCCGCATCGGCTAGGAAGTTAATTGAGATTTTCCCTGTGTTATCTACTAAGAATATTCCTGGTGTTCCTGCGTGTTCTACTGCAAATTTTTCACCTTTTAATTCAAGAAAACTATGATCATTTTCTGCTTTTAATGCTGCTATTACTTCTGGTGCTAAAATTTACACGATTAAATTAAGTATTGTAACGATTGTTTTCAAATTACAACAAATTATACATGGTAGGGACAATTTATGAATTGCCCCTACGGAAATATAGCGCAACCTCACATAGAATTGGTATGATGACGTGACTGATGCTGATAACATACACCACACAGGGCAGCTAAAAATACCCAAAATAATGTACTTAATCGTAAATCAAATGTTGTGACATCGACTGTATTAAATATTATCCAACCGATAAAAGTAAGTAGATAACTAAAAAAGATGATTTTGTTTTCTGGTTCTAAATATTTTGATGTCCATAGAGTTTTACTAGCAGTAATTAAAATCAAAATTAGTAACCCACAAAATAACAAAGTTGTAATTAAACCAGTTTCTGCTGATAACATTAAAAATAAGTTGTGAGGATGACCTAAGTCTATCTGCATTTTGGTTTTATAAAGTCCGCTAAAACTGCGTAAACCCGAACCTGTAAAGGGATGTTGTTGTGTTAAATTCCAAGCAAATTCCCATTGGGTTTTTCGCATTAATGCTACTGGCCGATCAGGGTACATTTGATCATTTAACCGCGCCCAGATAAAATAAGGAACGAAACGGCGGAAAAATTGAGCGATCGCTCCTGGTGCAAAAGCTGCTAACAATATGCTAGTTATAATACCCAGAAACCCAGCAACAATTAACCGCCAACCTTGATATAAAGCATAAGCTAAACAGGTAATAATCGCTATTCCCCAAGCATTTCTAGAATTGGTTAAAATCAAAGCTAGGAAATTAGCAATTACTGTTATTGTTAAGAAAATAATGGGACGGTAATTAGTTGTGATTTTTTGTTTGAGTTTTTGTTTGATTTGTTGATAGTTTTCTAACCATAAACCCAAACCTAAAATAAAAATTGTCACTAAATAAGCGGCTAAAGTATTGGCGTGCATGAACACAGAAGCCATGCGTCCGGGTGGATCTCCTCCAGGGGAAATTGTCAAATCTATTAACACCCAAAGAAATTGTATTTTAAAACTCCAACCTAAAAATAATTGTCCAAAACCGATAATTACCACAGGTAAAGAACCACATACCATAATCCAAGATATTCGCCGTAATTGGGCGGTTGTTTGAATTAAGGATGTTAATCCGGCAAATACAAAAAAATAAGGTAATAAGTTGAATAAACCCAGGAAAGCCTCTAATTTATGAGAGGCAAACCCGGTAGTTATCAACAACAATAAACTTAAAATTGCAAATCCTTTGTGCAGGGGTTTTTGGCTAATGGTGCGGTATTTTTTCGCCCAAGTTATTAATGCTGCCAAAAAAATAGTTACAGCCCCCAAAAATGGATTAATTGGGAAAACCAGCAACCCAAATTGAAGACTGTTCCACGCAGGTTGCAAACTAGAATCAGGATGATAAAAAGCCTTGTTCAAGCTAACTCCCAACATTCTGCACGGGTGAGACGAATTTGCGCGAGGGTAAAAATAGTAGGAATAATGCGACCATAGTTAGTAGCGATCGCTCTCCAACCTAAATCAGCAAAAAACCAAGCCCACATCATTGGTCCGACAACAGCAAAAACACTGCGAACTGCACTATATCGGGCTGCACTTACAGTCATTCCCCTTCGCGCCATTTGTGCTGTGACATAGCTTTGAAATTGTTTGCTGGCTACTTGTGTACCTGTAATTGCAGTTTCTTTGGCTACTTGATAGGTAGCTAAATGAATAGCAAATTGACGGGCAATTTGTTGAAGTACATAAGGCTGAATCACAGAAGTTACAGCTAAAGCACTACCACCTTTGAAAATTAATCCTAAAGGATCTTTTTGTAATGACAGAGGTAATGGTTTTTGCACCTCTGATGATAATAACTGATGTTGTATTTTAGTGGCAATTTTTTGCTGTTCTTGTTTTGGCAGCTTTTTCCACACCTTTCCTAAAAGATGCAAAAATACCTCTGCTTCTAAATCAACAGTTGCTAAATCCTCATAATAAGTAATTTTCAAATATTTACATACTTGAATTAATGCTTGTCGGTAAGTTACTTGATCAGTGCGTCCCCGTAATACCGTGATCCCATCAGCCGCTAAAAAGCGAAAGCGGTCTTCTATTGCATTTAACCAAGCTTGACGATCTTGGCTTTGCACTTCGATGGGTTCGGGTGTGTGAACATAATCTAGGGGATTAAATTTGCGACTAAACAGAATAGCTGTTAAGTCTTGTAGTTCTTCTTCGGTGGCTAACTCTAGTACCGCCCTTAGTTCATCCAATTTCCCATCCTCCCTTCCGTGCTGCTGGTCTGTACCCTATTCTACTATTAGCTTTTAATAGTTATTGTCAAGGTTGAATTGTGAAATATGTCAAATTCTCATATTACTGATATTGCGGTTATTGGTGCGGGTATATCTGGTTTAGTTTGCGCCCAACGCTTACGTCAAGCTGGTTATGGGGTTTTAGTGGTGGAAAAATCCCGTGGTGTGGGGGGAAGAGTTGCTACTCGCCGTTTGCAGGGAACTTGGGCAGATCATGGTGCTTGTTATCTCAAACCCAAGGGTAAATTATTGAGTAATTTTGTGGAATTGTTGCAAAAACGGCAAGTTCTGAAAGTTTGGACAGATACGGTTTATGAATTTTCAACCGCAGAGGGTATATCTCAACCAGCAAACTTTAGTCCACATTATGTTGCACCAGAGGGAATGAGCAGTATTGCTAAATTTCTCACTCCTGGTTTAGAGATTTTATTTAATCAGCGTGTGATCAAGATTAATCTTACCAAAGAAAATGCTTGGTGTCTTACTTTAGACAATAATGAACAATTAAACGCCAAGGCTTTAATAGTTGCTATTCCTGCACCCCAAGCTGAGGATTTATTAGCGCCTTTGGGTAAAAATTTATTGGGTGCTGAATTTTTGGATAGTTTGCATTCTGTTGAGTTTTACCCTTGTATTAGTGTCATGGCGGGATTTTCCCCCAACTCTCAACCTTTACCCCATTGGAAAGCTTTAACTTTTAATGATCATGCTAATTTAGCATGGATTGGATTCGATAGTAGCAAGCGTTCCCAATCACAACCACCGCATTTTGTGTTACAAAGTAGCGCCAAGTTCGCTCAACAACATCTAGAAACCCAAGATTTACAACCTGTTGCTAATGATATGTTGCAAACAGCAGCAGCAAATTTAGCACTTCCCTGGTTAGAAAATCCTCAATGGATGCAAGTACATCGGTGGCGTTATGCTTTTCCTCGTACTCCTTTAGATGTAGCTTGTTTATCTGCAAATTCCGAATTACCTTTGGTTTGTTGTGGTGATTGGTGTGGCGGAAATCTGGTAGAAGGAGCAATGGTTTCGGGATTAGCTGCTGCTGCTGAAATTGATCAGCAACTGCAACATCTATTTATGGAAGATGTGGACTTTTTAAGATTTTTTTAATATGTAAATTACACTTTAATTCTTCCCTCAGAATATAATTCTGGGGAAAGACAAACTAAGCCCACAGACGGGGGCATAATTAGGAGCAGCTTCATATAGAAATAATATCAGAGGTAATGTAAATCTTATTGTGAGTTTAACTTTACTTTCAGGTTAAGCATAATTAACAAAATTTTTTGTAAATAAAGGTAAATAAAATTGATCCCTAATAGTTTATGCTGCGTTTTGTGTAGTTTTTCACCAAAATAGCGTAAATATGAAATAATTATATTTGTATAGCTCTAACATCGGTAATTAAGCAGTAGCTGGATTCCTATTTGAAAATAACATCTTTAAATAGGTATAAATTACAACTAAATATCATGGACTTTTAATCCTCTGATATTTTGCCAAGATTAAATCTTGAATTGGGGGTGTCGGGTATGGTGTGGGAAAGGGTGATCACTGCTTATCATTACCGAATTGGTATTGAGATAAATGTTTTGTTGCACCAATCATTTATTTGCATGGAAAAGGAGATAAGAACAAATGAAAACCGTAGTTAAGTTAACACAGCAATCTGTTATTAGTGAAATTGAAAGTGTTTTGCATACATACCCCTACCAACCTTATCAACAGGTTTTTGCTATTCCTGATTTACGTCAAGAGCTAATTTCTTTTGTAATTGATCGTCTTCCGGGTGTTGATAGTCGAGTTTCTGAGAGTCAAATAGGGTTTGCTGAAAATCCCAAAGAGAGTTTTTTCAATCACAAGTTATCCCGTAATCCTTTAGAACAAAAATTACATCTACAAAACTTGATTCACCAAGGGATTTTTTCAATCATGCAAGCAAAAGCAGAGTTTATTAGTCAACACCTTTGTGAAACAATTCAACCAGGTTTTCAACCTTCTAACTGGTTTGGTTGATTGCTGTTAATTCCTGGACAACTTTCGACTATCATCAGATCCCTGACTTTTTCAAGAAGTCTGGGATTTGTATCTCAAGTTATTATTTTGCACACCCAGAGAAAATCTGCTCAATTGCTCAACGTGAAAACTGGATTGTTTACCGGCAAATTCTTCTGTTAAAGTTTTAATTTGTGATGATTAACTTTTGCTTGGAAGTGTATGTTTGTGTTCATTATTGATGTTTTTTGATATATTTTGATTTAGTGATTATAGCATATTGTTAGAATCAGGATGTCCAGGATTTAAGGATTTACAGGATTTATTCATTAACTAACAGCAAAATTTGTAAATGGTCTAATGCGAGGGTGACGAAATCCTAGTATAATGTCTTCTTTAGGAACACCTGCGGCAATTAACTCATTAGCAATACCTTCTTCTGTATCGTCATATTGAATCCAAATTTTTTGATCTATGATATCTATATGAATTGGGGTTGTATGAAGATATTTGTCATTATTCCATCCCATATCTAATACTAAATAGCGCCCTCTTTCATCATCAAATAATACCTGGGAAGTGTAACCATCGGGTATGGATGCGCGATATTCGGCATTTTCTGTTAATATTCTTTTGATAATGTCTTGATATTTTAGTTTTGTATCCATTGTATTATTTCCTCTGATATATCGTTAAATACGATTAGTTTGATAATTTGATTTTTAATCAAAATCTGTCCTATTTCTATTGTAAACACACTTTGATAAGCTGGTTGGGAAATGGCTAAATATAAATCTCGCTGTTCTCCAATTTCATTCAGGATTTGTTTGTATAAAATATACTGTCCTAATGCTTGTTCTAAGTCTTTAACATCTGATGCACTGACAAAACTTTTGACTTCAACAACTATTTTTTCTGTTCCTTTTTCTGCACTAATTAACCGTTCTGCTCCTAAGTCCGCAGATAATCGTTTATTTCCTATTTGCAAAGGAAAGGGATCATGGGTAATAGTCCAACCGTCTTTTTGTAAGGCGATTTTTACGGTATTATGGTAGATATCTCTTCTGGACATTATGGAAAGTTAAATTTTTAGGTGAGGTTTAGTTGATAATATCATTTTGTCTGAATCAGGATGTCCAGGATTTGAAAATTTACAGGATTTAATTGAGAGATTTTGAAAAATATGCAAAATATGATGTATAATGTGTTGTTGTATGATATAGTTATCTTTTTGTAATCTGTATGGAAACAATAACTATAAACTCTCATGTTGGAAATGATGGAATATTACATTTAGATATTCCTGTAAATATTAGTAATGCTGATTTAACAGTTACTATTATTGTTAAACCTAGTGATAATTCTCAACAGGAAAATAAACCCAAAGGAAAAGGTTGGCCTGCTAATTTTTTTGAAGAAACTTCAGGTTGTTTGAAAGATACTCCTCTAGTTATTGATTCTGAAGGTGTTTTTGATGATTTAGAGGATTTTCAGGATGGGGTTATTTTAGAGGATGAAAGGTTAAGTGATACTTACGATAAGCAAGCGATATTCTAATGAACTTTTAATCACCTAAATTCAGAGCCATTTTTAAAGCTAAATTTACTTTTTTTAGCAACATCGGCGATAAAAAACCTAATTTTTTTGAAAAACCGATTGATTCACAGTTGCTATTTTATCACTTCTAATTATTGAGCTTTTTTTCAGACCTGTTTCCTGAAAATCATCATCTTGTTCAGACACTAAAACCCAAGTATCTCTTAAATCACCATCAGGTATTTTTGAGAAAATTCCCAAAATAATTACTTCTTCTCTGTGAACAGCAATAACTAAAGCCGGTCTAAGTTTATTACTGCTTAAATCGCTAAAAGGAAAGGAAACTAACCAAATTTCATGAATCTTCGGTTTCATCATTATAAATATCCTCTTCTGGATCATTCCACTCTGTAAATCCTGTTTCTGCTAATTTCATAAACTCTCTCATTTCCAATGCTTTTCTAATTTCTGCAATTAATTCATTAATTTCTTCTACAGGAAATTGAAGAATCATGGCTTTAAGTTCTTCCTTTTTCACCTTCATTTTTTACACATCCTTGTTTTTATTGATTTGTAGCATTGATTTTACTTTTAAATCATTAGGTAGATTATAGCATATTGTCTGAATCAGGATGTCCAGGATTTAAGGATTTATAGGATGGGGTTATTTTTGAGAATGAGACATTTAGCGATAACGCTCTCTTCTTATTGACTATATCAGCTATTGAAGCATATTTTTAATTTGTTCTATGGTATATGGTGGATTTTTTTGATGTATCATGGCATGACAATTAGGACATACTGGACGTAAATCTTGAATTGGATCAACTTCGTATTCTTGATTAATTTCAGATAAAGGAATTAAATGATGAACATGAATAAACCCTTGACCAATTTCACCATAAATTTTTTCAAAGTTCACCCCACATACATAACAATTTGTACCATAGTATTTAATACATATTTTTCGAGCTTGATTATTTCTTTCATAAGCATTAACTGTTACTTGTCTAATAGATCCTTCTTTTAAATTTTGCACTTCTACTACTTCATCAGGAAATATTGTGACATTCTCTATTCTACTGGTTAATTGATCAGAATCAAAAAAGTATTGAAAATCTAGTTTTGGATTACTTAAAATTTTGCACACTAGCTGATATAATTCATTTTCAGAATATGCTTTAAATCCGTTATAAACTTCTTTTACAACACCAGTTAATGGCATATCCCAGCCTTTGCGAAGATTATTATGATAAGGATCAAATTTATCTCTACAATTTTTAAATGTAGTATCTTTCATTTCAAATATAGAGGATATTCTCATATGTGTTTCCCCTTTATTTCCAAAACCTAATTTGATATAAGCACCTTTATCAAATCTGGAAAGATAATAACCTACTATGTACGCATAGGGAGAACTACAGTTACTAAATGAATTTATCAGGCTATCCCAATTATCAGGTTTTCTCATAATTCACAATTCTTTTTGCTTGTTTGCCAAAAACCTACTGTGTAACCATTATAACCTAGATATTTAATCTAAGCTACTGCAAATTCTGTCAACTTCCGAGTTTCAGGATCATGAAAAGCCAAAACAATATCTTCTTTTGGTACACCTTCCTTTAATAACTCATTTGCAATACCTTCTTCTGTCCAATCTTCTTCAATATAAATCTTCTCATTTTTAATGCGAATATGTACAGAATTACCTTTAATTCTTTCCTCAGATGTCCAACCTACTTGTAACCATAAATATTGATCTCTGACCTCATCAAAAGCTAATAACATTTCCACATTTTCAGGAGAAGCAGAAGAAAAAAGCTGATGATATTCTGTTAAAATCTTTTTGATTAAAGTCCGATAGTTATTTAATTTATCCATTTAGTAATAACCTCCTTGGCTGTATCTACAATAATTAACTTTAAATCATTTTCTTCTACAATAATTTCAATGGTATCATCAAAATTAGCTTTATATACCAGTTGACTCAGTGCCAAGTAAATTTGATGGTCTGGTGCGGTTTTTTTGAGAAAATTACGATAAATGATATACTGACCTACAGCCCTTTCTAAATCATAGATAAATGAGGGATTAATAAAACTTTTGACTTCGATTACTATTTTCTCATCACCTTTTTGCGCTGATAATGAACGTTCTGCGCCTAAATCAGCTACCAGTCTTAATTTTTTGTAAATGATATAATATGGATCGGCTGTAATTTTCCAACCATCTTTAATTAAGGCGTTTTTAACTGAATCATGGTATATATCTTTGGCTGGCATTGTGGTTATTAATTAACTAAAATGGTTTGACGTTCACGATCTGCTGCATAACTTAAACAGGCTAAAATATCTTCTTTAGTTAAATAAGGAAAATCAGCTAATATTTCTTCAAAAGTCATTCCTGATGCTAAATAGGAAAGAACATCATAAACCGTAATTCTCATACCCCTAATACAAGGTTTTCCGCTTCTCTTTCCAGGTTCTATGGTAATAATATTTTTGTATGACATAATTAACTCCTGATAAACATTATTACTTACCTAATGTAAACTTTACTGTTCAGATTATAAACTATAAACTGTTCTAGATAATCAATTCCGTCCATTAGTAACTCCTGTAACATTTCCTTTACAATAAAATAAAGAAAACAAGATATTGCAGGAGAAAAGCTAAATCATGTTAGCAGAATATCAACAACATACCCAAGAACGCGCCCAAATGGGTATTCCCCCCTTACCATTAGATGCAAAACAAACATCAGAATTATGTGAATTACTCAAAAATCCCCCACAAGGACAAGAAGAGTTATTATTACATTTATTACGCGATCGCATACCCCCCGGAGTTGATCAAGCTGCTTATGTAAAAGCCGGTTTTCTGACTGCAATAGCTAAAGGAGAAATTACCAGTCCTTTAATTTCTGCCATCGAAGCAGTAGAATTACTAGGAACAATGGTAGGCGGTTATAACGTCCAATCACTGATTGATTTACTTTCTTCCCCTGTAGCAGAAAGCGCCGCTACCGCATTAAGCAAAATTCTCTTAGTTTATGATGCGTTTCACGATGTATTAGAACTATCAAAAACCAACAAATACGCTAAAAAAGTGATAGACTCTTGGGCAGCAGCAGAATGGTTTACTTCTCGTCCCACTTTACCAGAATCTATCACCGTTAAGGTTTTCAAAGTTCCCGGAGAAACCAACACCGACGACTTATCACCCGCAACCCACGCTACCACCCGTCCAGATATTCCCCTTCACGCCTTAGCAATGTTAGAAACCCGACAACCGGGAAGTTTACAAACCATTGCAGACTTGAAGAAAAAAGGACATCCTGTTGCTTACGTCGGTGATGTTGTGGGTACAGGTTCATCTCGTAAGTCTGCAATCAATTCTGTATTATGGCACTTAGGTAATGATATACCCTTTGTTCCCAATAAACGGTCTGGGGGTTATGTTTTAGGTGGGGCGATCGCACCTATCTTTTTTAACACCGCCGAAGATGCAGGAGCGTTACCCATACAATGCGATGTCACCCAAATGGAAACCGGTGACGTAATTACAATTTACCCCTACAAAGGTCAAATTACCAAAGGGGGAACAGTTATTGCAACTTTCACCCTCAAACCTGACACCATTTTAGACGAAGTTCGCGCCGGTGGACGTATCCCCCTATTAATTGGGCGTACCCTCACCGACAAAACCCGTCAAGCGTTAGGTTTAGCACCCAGTGATTTATTTATCCGTCCTCAACAACCAAAGGACACCGGAAAAGGCTTCTCATTGGCGCAAAAAATGGTCGGGAAGGCGTGCGGATTGCCAGGAGTACGTCCGGGTACATCCTGTGAACCCATCATGACTACAGTCGGTTCTCAGGACACTACAGGACCAATGACCAGAGATGAGTTAAAAGAACTTGCTTGTTTAGGTTTCAGTGCAGACTTAGTAATGCAGAGTTTCTGCCATACAGCAGCATATCCCAAACCAGTGGATATTAAAACCCACCAAGAACTACCTGACTTCATCTCCTCTCGTGGTGGTGTAGCCTTGCGTCCTGGTGATGGTATCATTCACTCCTGGTTAAACCGGATGTTATTACCGGATACAGTGGGAACAGGTGGAGACTCCCACACCCGCTTCCCCTTGGGAATATCCTTTCCTGCGGGTTCAGGGTTAGTTGCGTTTGCGGGTGCATTGGGTGTAATGCCTTTAGATATGCCAGAATCAGTTTTGGTAAGATTTAAAGGAGAATTGCAACCAGGAATAACTTTGAGAGATATTGTTAACGCTATTCCTTATGTTGCCATCCAAAAAGGTTTATTAACCGTCGAGAAAAAGAACAAGAAAAATATCTTTTCTGGACGAATTATGGAAATTGAAGGTTTACCTAATTTAAAGGTAGAACAAGCATTTGAATTAACAGATGCTTCCGCAGAACGTTCTTGTGCTGGTTGTACAATTAAATTGAGTGAAGAAACCATTGCCGAATATTTGCGTTCAAATATTGCCCTGTTAAAAAATATGGTAGCACGGGGATATTCTGATGCGCGAACCATCATGAGAAGGGTGGCAAAAATGGAAGAATGGTTAGCCAACCCAGTGTTATTAGCTGGTGATGCAGATGCCGAATATGCAGAAATAATTGAAATTGATTTAAACGAGATCAAAGAACCAATTGTTGCTGCTCCCAATGACCCTGATAATGTTAAGTTATTATCGGAAGTTGCTAATGATCCAGTACAGGAAGTTTTTGTTGGTTCTTGTATGACAAATATCGGTCATTATCGGGCAACTGCGAAGGTTTTGGAAGGTGCAGGAGAGGTAAAAGCAAGGTTATGGATCGCACCACCTACAAGAATGGATGAACACCAATTAAAAGTAGAAGGTGTGTATGATGTTTTCGTAGGTGCAAAAGCGAGAACTGAGATTCCTGGATGCAGTTTGTGTATGGGAAATCAGGCGCGAGTGGAAGATAATACAACTGTGTTTTCTACCTCTACTCGTAACTTTAATAATCGCATGGGAAATGGCGCACAAGTGTATTTAGGATCGGCAGAATTAGCGGCAGTTTGTGCGTTGTTGGGAAGACTTCCTAATGTGCAGGAATATTTGGATATTGTGGGTGAGAAAATCCATCCTTTTGCTGATAATTTGTATCGGTATTTGAATTTTGATCAAATTGTTGGTTTTGAGGATGAGGGGAGAGTGATTAGTAAGGAGGAACAGGCGGCTTTGGTATAATTTAGGTTAGGGTGGGTCTGGATGGACTCACCTGAATGTTTTGAAAAAGGTTAAAATATGTGCATTACCAAATAGAATTTAAACCTAAAGCAATCAAAGATTTACAGAAAATTCCTGTAAATGACAGAGAACGCATTATCAATAAAATTGAAGCAATGCAAGAAGATTTACAAGAAGATGTGAAACGCTTAACAAATTTTACTCCAGAATATCGTTTAAGAGTTGGTGATTATCGAGTTTTGTTTGAATTAGAAGAACAAACTATAATCGTGTATAGGGTTAAGCATCGTAGTAAAGCTTATGAGTAAGCGGAGGTTAAAAAATGATTGAATTACATCCTGAGTTTTTAATAAAAAATGGTGAAAAACAATTTGCTGTATTACCTTATGAGGAGTTTTTAAAGATTAAGGAATTGTTAGAAGATTTGGAAGATTTACGAGATTTGAGAGATGCTAAGGAAGAAGAAAAAGATAGTGTTTCTGTATCTTTAGAAGATGTCAAAAAGATGTTACTATCTTGATGATACAAATTACCAGGGTAAACAATGCCAGCAAAGGATACTTTCCATGAAGCGGTGAAAAATGCTTTAATTAAGGATGGTTGGATAATTACTTTTGATCCATATCCGATTAAATATGAAGAAGTTAAATTAATTGCTGATTTAGCTGGTGAAAAAACAATTTCTGCAACCAGAGAAGGAGAAAAAATAGTTATTGAAATTAAAAGTTTTCTGAGTCGTTCTCCCATGCGGGAATTTGAAACAGCGTTAGGACAATATCTTATTTATCAAACCTTTCTTTCTCTGACTCATCCTGAGTATAAAGTTTATTTAGCAATTGGTGAAAGGATTTATGAGAAGTTTTTTGAACAAGTTGCAATTGAATTAATTTTACAAAAATATCAAGTTTCACTGTTGGTTGTTGATATTAATAAAGAGGAGATTATCAAATGGACAAGTTAAATCATTATCAAAATATAATCAAACAAATCCTTACTGAATATGAAACAATTTCAGCACAAGTACCTGATCCTGATATAGATGAGGTATTAATGTTTGATGATCAAAGAAGTCAATACCTTTGGTTTAATATTGGTTGGAAGAATCGTAAAAGAGTAAAGGCAATTTCGGTTTATGTGAGAATTAAAAATGATAAGATTTACATTGAGGAAGATTGGACTGAGGAAGGTATTGCAACGGAGTTATTAAGGGAAGGTGTACCAAAAGAGGATATTGTTTTAGCTTTTCATGATCCTGAAACTCGGAAGTTGACTGAGTTTGCTGTGGCTTAATAGAGAAATACTTTGTTGGTATAATTTAGGTTAGGGTGGGTCTGGATAGACTCACCTGGAATATATTTTCGTCATAAAAGTACATATAAATTTACACAACCAACCTAATAATAGTAGCACAATTATTGATATTATTGTATATAAACAAACAAGTTAAAGGATTTTATATGCAAGTAAATCATGTTGCTCTACGCCGCTTACTAGACTCTACTATACAGTATCAAATTCCGCTTTTTCAAAGACCATACTCTTGGGAAAAAAAGAACTGGCAAACTCTTTGGGATGATTTGATAAGTATATACAATGACAAAGTAGAAGATTCTTATTTTTTAGGTTCTATAGTTACTCAATCCTTACCAGGAGTACCAGGCAGTATATCACCTTTTTTAGTGATAGATGGGCAACAACGCCTTACCACATTAACAATTCTCTTGGCACTTTTACGAAATCGTCTGAAAAAGACAGATCCAAAAGAGGCGGATAAAATTCAGGCATCATATTTAATTAATCAATTTGAGAGTAATGATAACTTTTATAAAGTTTTACCAACACAAAGTGATCGTCAAATATATGAGACTCTTATTAAAGGAGATGAACTTATAAAAAAAGAAGGTAGGATATACGAATCTTATCATTTTTTTGATGAAAAAATAAAAAAAGCTAAGGATTCTATTGATTGCATAAAATTGAAAAATATAATTCTTGAAAAACTCATGATAGTAAATATAACTACTGAGGAAAGAGATAATCCATACCTAATATTTGAAAGCTTAAATAATAAAGGACAAGAACTAACTCAAGTTGATTTAATACGTAATTATATATTTATGAAATTAGATGCTGATGAACGACAAAAAATATATGATGAAAAATGGCTGCCTTTTATCAAAAATTTTCAGCGCAGTATGGGAGAAGAAGAATACACTCCAGAACTAACAAATGCTTTTTATTTCTATGCACGTAAAGATGGTCAAGTAGTTAATCAGAAAGAAATTTATAAAATTATTAAAAACCTTTTTGAAAATTCAACTAATGGCGTAAAGGATGAGTTAAATCAACTTATACAATTTACAGAATACTACCAGAGATTAAATTTTCCTCATAAAGAACCAAATCTTGATTTAAGGGAAAGGTTTGAAAGGTTAAGAAAACTAGAATTTACAACTTGTCATATTTTTCTACTTAATGTATATCATCAATACGAACAGGAATCCATCACAATCGAACAATTTTTGGAAATTTTAAGTTGTTTAGAATCTTATTTTGTACGTCGTTTGTTAGTAGGTATCCCCACTAATATTCTGGGAACAGTTTTCACTTCTTTATACTCTGAAGTAATGAGACAAGATAAGAACAATTTAGTAAATGGATTGAAGCAAGTATTGAAAAGTTTTGATGATAAAAAGGCATGGCCTGATGATAGGGAATTATGGAAAGGAATGCTTGTTAAAAGTATATATACTTCAGGTACTAAAGAAAGGACAAAGCTTTTATTATGGAGTTTAGAATCATATCTAAATAGAGAAACAGTTGATCTTAATAAAGTAACTATTGAACATATAATGCCTCAGTCCTTAACTTCAGAATGGAAGAATATGTTGGGAGATAATGCTAGTTCTGTACATAAAAAATGGTTACATACTTTAGGTAATCTCACATTAACAGGTTACAACTCGGAAATGGGTAATAAACCCTTCTCTTATAAATTGAACTAAGTAAGTCGGCGGGGAAATTTATAACTATGTAACGGAAATTTAACAATTAGTATTATTGTTAAATTTAATACGTTCTGTACTATGTTTTCTGGTTTCTCCCCTAGCATTCACCCCATTGATAACG
>NZ_JADEXH010000023.1:0-89757 GCF_015207205.1 Sphaerospermopsis sp. LEGE 08334
GCAGCAGATTGAGTCAAACCTACAGCTTCTGCATATTTCAGGTAGGTTTCTACAGATGCAATTACGATTCTAGCTTCTACTGCTAGTAATTCAATACCAACCAAGGAAACACGAACCCAAGCATCTACAACGATACCTTTGTCTAGGATTCTATCAATAACTTCTGCCAAGCTGGAGGAAGAATTAGTTTTTTCAACTGCCATTGTTTTGCACCTTAATTTATTGTTGTTGATTTTTCTGGCATTGCCAAGCTAAGTTTAGCAGAATAATTACCTTTAATTGGATAATTATTCTGCTCATTGCATATCTACTTCAAAATTAAGCAGGTACAGCAGCAGATTGAGTCAAACCTACAGCTTCTGCATATTTCAGGTAGGTTTCTACGGATGCAATTACGATTCTAGCTTCTACTGCTAGTAATTCAATACCAACCAAGGAAACACGAACCCAAGCATCTACAACGATACCTTTGTCTAGGATTCTATCAATAACTTCTGCCAAGCTGGAGGAAGAATTAGTTTTTTCAACTGCCATTGTTTTGCACCTTAATTCATTGTTGTTGATTTTTTTTTGCATTGCCAAGCTAAGTCTAGCAGAATAATTACCTTTAATTAGATAATCATTCTGCTCATTGCATATCTACTTAAAAATTAAGCAGGTACCGCAGCAGATTGAGTCAAACCTACAGCTTCTGCATATTTCAGGTAGGTTTCTACAGATGCAATTACGATTCTAGCTTCTACTGCTAGTAATTCAATACCAACCAAGGAAACACGAACCCAAGCATCTACAACGATACCTTTGTCTAGGATTCTATCAATAACTTCTGCCAAGCTGGAGGAAGAATTAGTTTTTTCAACTGCCATTGTTTTGCACCTTAATTTATTGTTGTTGATTTTTCTGGCATTGCCAAGCTAAGTTTAGCAGAATAATTACCTTTAATTGGATAATTATTCTGCTCATTGCATATCTACTTCAAAATTAAGCAGGTACAGCAGCAGATTGAGTCAAACCTACAGCTTCTGCATATTTCAGGTAGGTTTCTACAGATGCAATTACGATTCTAGCTTCTACTGCTAGTAATTCAATACCAACCAAGGAAACACGAACCCAAGCATCTACAACGATACCTTTGTCTAGGATTCTATCAATAACTTCTGCCAAGCTGGAGGAAGAATTAGTTTTTTCAACTGCCATTGTTTTGCACCTTAATTTATTGTTGTTGATTTTTCTGGCATTGCCAAGCTAAGTTTAGCAGAATAATTACCTTTAATTGGATAATTATTCTGCTCATTGCATATCTACTTCAAAATTAAGCAGGTACAGCAGCAGATTGAGTCAAACCTACAGCTTCTGCATATTTCAGGTAGGTTTCTACAGATGCAATTACGATTCTAGCTTCTACTACTAGTAATTCAATACCAACTAAGGAAACACGAACCCAAGCATCTACAACGATACCTTTGTCTAGGATTCTATCAATAACTTCTGCCAAGCTGGAGGAAGAATTAGTTTTTTCAACTGCCATTGTTTTGTACCTTAATTCATTGTTGTTGATTTGAGTATTTACTTATATCTTGTAATAGTTTCATTGTAAATATGACTACAGGAAGGTTTATAAAGGTTGATCTTTTATTTACTAGGCTATACAGAGACAATTTATGTAAGTGGTTAAACCACTATATAGTTAGTCTCACTAGGAAATTCCAGTTTGTCTAGTCCCAGAATTTTCTGATGTTAACCTAGCTTACTGGAGCCATTTAACATTTACAAGATAGTAAGTTATACACTCGCTTGAACTCTTTATACTAATATCACTAGTTTTACTATTTGTAAATAGCCTGGCAAAAAAATCAGTAGTAGAGAATAAAGTCAGTTAGTATTACTAAGTTATAACTCAATATGTAACGTATTGTAACGAAAGTTAAATTCGCCCAAAACCTTTCTCTTGAGTCTCTTCCCTGATCCTTCCTGACTGTGACAATGACAATTTTTAATGCCAACCTGGCTAAAAAACTAAAAATAAAGAAATTTATGGCTAAGGAAAGTATGTCTTTGTCCTTACGTGGAATTCCTCCTAAGTGATATTTTTTTAATTCTAAGTTACATTATTTACAGATTTTTACGTAATTTTTTTATAAAAAAGTGTTCTAATTGTAACTTGTGTTAACAAAAATGTTACAAAAATAAATATATTAGGAGTAAACTAGATTTTTTGTAACTTACCTAAATCTAAACATATCAGTATCTGTAATCTGTAAATAGCCAAAAGTTTGTATAATAAAAGTACATTATGTTTAAGTATTTATTCTATTCACCTTTTTCTGTATGGGTTGCAGTTGGTTTCGTGAGCAAAACTTATTTAAGTATAATCAATTCAGACTAATCAATTTGAAAAGCATTGATTTACGGTTAAAGGCTTAATAGTGAATATATACTGAGATTTCAACTTATATAATCAGTATTTTTATTTAAGTAAATTACGAGGAATTATTAAGGCTGGCATTCCCAAGATGTAGGTAAGGGTTGCTGAATAAATGTGAAAATATTACAAGTAAAGGGTTTGAGCCGTTTTCACGTTAAAAAAGTGCAAGACTTTACGAGGTGGGAACTCAAAAACCTTGCATTTAACATTTAATTTGTACACAAAGGAAAAATCGCTCCCATCGAACTCTTGAAACTGTTCCCTGTTAAGAGTTCCCTGTCTCCACGACAAGACTTTTTCAGCAAACCCTAGGTACTGAGTAATTTAAAATTACTGAACAATAGGAATGGAAATATTAGGTGAAATCTATTATCATAATTAGTCAAATTCAATTATTTCTCTCTAAATTATGTCTATAGAAAATACTTCTGCTTCTGTGTCACAGCAAGCCTTAGCCGCTCTGATTGATGCTTTAGTGCAGCAAGGTCATCCACCTCAATATGCTCAAGCAATGGCAACATCAATAATTTTTCAGACAGACTTAGATTTACGGAACGCCCAGCTTGCTAGACTTTTAGCCTGGCTGAAAGAAGAGCATAATAGTATTTATTCATCTGCTCTTGCTATAGTCGAAAATACTTGCAACGAATTTGAAAATCGAGTTACAAAAGGCTAAATATAAACAAATTTGTGCTTAGTTAAGGTTAACTTAGAAAAAAGCCAGGTGATCTGAAAACATCACCCACGGTTTTGAAGCCGAGCATGAGGGGTTACTCTCATGCTTAGGTTAACAGAGTGTCAATACACTTATTAATTCAGTGATACAGCAAATTGCAGATCAATCAAGCAAGTACAGAATCTAACTTATACAGCACGAAAGTTTTACTCTTCACCGCAGTGCCTTCTCCTGACTACTAAATTCTGCTGTATCTTCCCAAAGCAATTAAGGGAAAATACTGTTGATAAAGGTGATACTTGAGATAAAAATGACAAGGAAAACCTGTGCCTGTAAAGTAAGATTCATCCCAAGTACCATCTGAACTTTGAGTTTCTAACAAATAATTAACCCCTTTTTCAAGACTCTGAAAATCAAATTTTCCCGTTGCTTCACCTGCTGCTATTAATCCAATTATCGCCCAAGCTGTTTGAGATGCGGTACTGTCTCCCTGACCTTTTAAACTCGGATCATTGTAACTAAAACAAGTTTCACCCCAACCACCATCAGCGTTTTGCACTTTCACTAACCAAGCTGCACCTCGTTCTATTTCACTGCGATATTTTTGGGTGTTTATTAATACTAATGCTGATAAAACTCCACTTGTTCCATAAATATAATTTACTCCCCAACGTCCAAACCAACAACCTTCTGTTTCTTGTTCATTGAGAAGATAATTCAATGCTTTTTCTAACTTATTTGCGGGAATTGATAAGTTACAAGCACCCAACATTTCTATTACTCTAGCGGTGACATCGGCGGTATTTTGATCTATCATGGCTTTTAAGTCACCATAGGGAATAGAATTAAGCCATTCTTGATTATTATCAATATCAAAAGCTGCCCATCCTCCCGGTTGACATTGCATTGAAGCTATCCAATTTAAAGCCCGTTTTATAGCTTGTTTTTTCAGGTTTTCATTGGGTAATTTTGCCTGATGTAAAGCCATGACAACTACAGCGGAATCATCCACATCGGGATAAAAGCGGTTATCAAATTCAAACGCCCAAGCACCGGGTTTTCCTTGTTTATTTTTGACGAACCAATCACCATAATCAAGTATTTGTTTGTCTATTAACCATTGTCCAGCTTTGACAATTGCTGGATGATCTGCCTCAAAACCTGAATCAATTAAGGCGCGAATTGCCCACGCTGTATCCCATACAGGAGAAACACAAGGTTGAACACAGTAATTATTTTCTGTTTCAATAGCGAAATTATCAACTGCTTTTAAACCACGGTAGACAATTGGATCGTTAGCATCGTAATCTAGACATTTTAAAGCTAACAAAGAATTTAACATTGCGGGAATAATTCCCCCCCCAATCTCCGGTAGCTTCTTGACGTTCTAAAATCCATTTTTCAGCGGCTTTGATTCCTTCTTCTCGAAAAGGTACAAAATTTAAACTTTCTGCTAATTTAAACCCATCATCCAAAATGGTAAATATATCAGACCAATCATTATTTTTCGGTAATTCCCATTTGACATTATTCACACCTTCGGTATATAATTCATCTAGGTTGATGGGGCTGTCAATTTCAAAGACAGGTTTCTGATCAAAGACAATTAATAATGGCACGGTGCTAGAACGCGCCCAGCTAGAAAGTTCATAAATATTGAAGGGAAAATTTTCAGGTAATAGCATTACCCAAGGTGGTAATGATGGCAGTCCACGCCAATTATAACAACCAATTAATGCTAAATGTAATTTAGTAAAAATGCGGGTTTTGCTAATTCCACCTTTTTGGAGAATTAAAGATTTAGCTTTTATTAGTGCTGGATCTGTTGCAGGTACACCTAACACACGCAAGGCCATGTAAGCTTCTACAGTGGTACTGAGTTCTCCCCCATCACCATAAAATAGTTCCCATCCACCATGCTCTTTTTGTTGCGATCGCAAATAGTTTTCAACTTTATGCAAAGGTCGAGTTTTATCTGTTCCCCAAATTTTATGTAACAGTACAGCTTCCGCAGTGATGGTAACATTTGATTCTAATTCCGCCCACCAGTAACCATCAGGTTTTTGAATTGACAGCAGATGTTGTTGACTAGCGGCGATCGCTTCTGTAATTTCCTTGACTTTTACCCTGTCTTGTGTTTGCATGAAATCCTGACCTCAGCAGTTATGGTAGAAATTTTAGCGGGTTTGATGGTTTTATCTTTAACAATTTGGTTATTTTTATTGTTATTGTGGGGACAGTTTTGGCGAGTAGATCAACAGTTAAAAACCACAACCAATAATTTAAAATCCTTACCTATGGTGTGTGTAATAGTTCCAGCTAGGAATGAAGCTGATGTGATTCCTGTGAGTTTGCGATCGCTCCTTTTACAAGACTATCCTGGTAATTTTCATGTATTTTTAGTAGATGATCACAGTACCGATGGTACAGCCAATTTTGCCCAAGGAGTAGCTTACGCAGTTGATAAACTCGAACAATTACATATTATTTATAGTGCAGATTTACCTAATGGTTGGACTGGTAAATTGTGGGCGATGGAACAAGGTGTACAAAAAGCCAATCAATTACAACCCGACTATTTATTATTAACAGATGCAGATATAGAACATGATATTAGTAATTTACGGCGATTAGTTGCCAAAGCAGAAACAGAGAATTTAGACTTAGTATCTCTCATGGTAAAACTGCGCTGTCAAAGTTTTTGGGAACAATTATTAATACCTGCCTTTGTCTTTTTCTTTCAAAAACTTTACCCGTTTCGTTGGGTAAATAACCCGAAAAAATCAACTGCTGCTGCTGCTGCTGGTTGTATTTTAATTCGTAGAGAAACCCTAGAAAAAATAGGCGGACTACACACAATTCGTCAAGCATTAATTGATGACTGTTCTTTAGCTAAAGCCGTGAAATCTCATCAAGGTAAAATTTGGGTGGGATTAGATGCTTTAACTTATAGTTTACGTCCTTATGATTCCCTAGAAACTATTTGGAATATGGTAGCTCGTAGCGCCTACACACAACTAAATTATTCTCCTTTGTTGTTAGTGGGAAGTGTGTTAGGAATGGTTTTACTTTATATGCTGCCAATTTTAGGAATTATCTTAGGTTTAATCATAGGAAATTTACTAATTATCATCACAGCTTTAGTCATATCGCTATTAATGGCATTCGCATATTTCCCCATGATCGCCTTTTATCAATGTCCTCTTTGGTTAGCTTTTTGTTTACCTATCATTGCCTTTTTATATACTTTAATGACATTAGATTCTGCTAACCGACATTGGCAAGGAAAAGGAGGTGCTTGGAAAGGTAGAGTTTATCAAAATTAGAATTATTAAGAAGTCAGGAGTAGGGGCAACCCCCTGTGGTTGACCAAGGAGTCAGAATTTTATCTCTCTCGTTTTATCTTGTTCCCAGTCTCAGACTACGAACGAGAAATTATCAATTGTCAATTATCAATTGATAACTATGCCAAATTGATGGTTTATCATTATTAGTTTTTTCTGGTAATAACAACCGCCAACTTTTACCTTCTCGTTGAATTTGTAAATAAATGTCAAAAGGTTTTTGTGGTTGGGTGATTTGTTTTTTGGGTAATTTGACAGTTAAATCATAAGTTCCCTGGACATGATAAGCGGGTAAATTTTCAATGGTTAAAGGTTGTTGTTGAGTAATTGCTACTCGCTGAATATCAAACTTTTGAAAGTCTAAATCTAACTTTTTTTTAAGTTGCTGTTGAGTTTGTTCTATTTGAATAGCAATGGCTTTTTCAACTAATTCATAAGTCGGTTGCAATGCAATACTACTACAAGCTGTTAAGAAAATCAAAATTCCTGTCAAAACCAACCGCACCATGTTTTTTATATAATACCTTATATCAAGATTATATACACTGACTAGGTATCTATCCTAGCTTGTAGCCAAAATACCTACAATGTATACATAGTAAAGGTTTCAATTATCTAGTATAGCTATGTTAGTTAGTATTTTCTACTTACTAACACAGATGTAATTTTTTTTGGGGCAATTTTGGGATACAATTCGATTGATTGATGTTTGATAGTTTTCAGGTAAAACCCTAAAACCCTTATCTAGTAAGCAATGGGCAAGAGGAGAATCGAACTCCTATGACCGCAAGGTCGCCACATTTTGAGTGTGGTGCGTCTACCAGTTTCGCCACTCGCCCTTGGTAGCAACTTTTCTATTATAACCTATTCTTCTATTTTGGCAATAGGGTTTGAAAAATTTTTTTTCTCAAAACCACTAACGACAAACCACCAAACTAGAATCAATATCCTCTAGACTAGCACAACCACTGAGAGCCATTGCTGTGGTTAGTTCTTCTTTGAGTAGGTTGATAATGTCAGCTACTCCCGTTTCTCCAGATACCGCTAATCCCCATAATACCGGACGACCGATTAAAACCGCTTTCGCTCCTAACGCTAAAGCTTTGAGGATATCTGTACCCCGACGAATACCCCCATCTAACAAAACCTCCGCTTTACCCTCTACTGCGGCGACTATTTCCGGTAAAGCATCCAAGGAAGCGATCGCCCCATCTAATTGTCTACCACCATGATTAGAAACCACAATCCCCTGTGCGCCATATTCCACCGCCCTCACCGCATCATCACCCCGCAAAATTCCTTTCAAAACCAACGGTAAAGGACTAAGAGATTTTAACCATTCTAAATCCTGCCAAGTCAAAGCTGGATTAATCTGCTGGGCAAAATAAGTTAATAAACCAGACTCCCCCTTTTCTTGGGGAATATCTAAACCTGACATTTGCGTTAAATTAGCAGGATGTAAACCAGGGGGTAAGGTAAATTCATTGCGTTGATCTTGTTCTCTTTTTCCCAACACTGGCGCATCTACAGTTAAACAAAGGGCTTTATAACCTGCTGCATAAGCTCTTTCTACCAAAGCACGAGTTAAACCCCGATCTTTGTGGATGTAAAGTTGAAACCAGCGCAAACCATTCTCAACCATTGCCACATCTTCTAAACTCTTGGTAGATAAGGTACTCAACACCATACCCACACCTGCGGAAACTGCGGCTTTGGCTGTAGCAATTTCCCCATCTGGATGAGCTAAACACTGAAAAGCCATAGGTGCAACCATCAAAGGTAACTGCAACGATGCACCTAAAACTTCAGTTGTCAAGTTAATTTCACTGACATCAACGAGCATTTTAGGACGCAGTTTCACCCGTGTAAAAGCAGCGCGATTATCTTTTAAAGTGATTTCATCCCACGCACCACTACTGTAATAATCAAACGCCATTTTGGGTAGATGGGCTTTTGCTAACTGTTCATATTCAAATAAATTAATAGGTGAAATCATGTCTGTTTAAATACATATATTATTTGTTTAGGCTGGTAATAGGTAATTGGTAATAGGTAAACTTCTTTCTGTCACCTGTCACCTGTCACCTGTCACCTGTCACCTGTCACCTGTCACCTGTCACCTGTCACCTGTCACCTAATTCCCCTGCAATGGAGCATTTAAAGCTTTTTCAATGCGATCGCGGGTTTCCAGTAAATGCGCTTTTGTATACTCATCATCAGACCTCACTCGTTTGAGTTGTTGATTTAATTGTTTGAGTTTATACCATGCTAAAGTGCGAGCATCTTCTGGTACATCTACTTTCCGTAATACCATCGCTGTTAAAAAATTGACATACTGCCGTTGTAAACCCCGACGCAAACTAGAAATTTCTGGTTTTCCTTTTGGTTGTAAAACTTCCGTCCAAATTCCATCTTGTAAAGTATTAAATATTTCAGGTAAAGTCAGTGCTTCACCGGGTTTGCTTTTGAGTTCAATATCCTTGATACGAGTCAGGCGATCGCCAGAAAGTAAATCACTCAAAACCGCACTCTGTACAAACAACACCAAATCATGAACCGGGAAATCTAAACGCCCCGTGACAGGTGTACTTCCCCAGTGATACCAACGAGAAGGTACTAATTTATTCAGTAGTTTCGGTGAAAATTTCAGCGCCTCTTCATCAAAAACATACTCTTGCAAAGTTGCTAATGCCTGTCTTTGTTTTTCCACAGGAACCGCCACAAATGGTAATCTGCCTTTATTATCAACCGGATTAACTCTGTAAAAAGACTGACCACCAATGTATTTAATAGTGTAACTTAATTGCTGTAAATAATTGCCAAAAATGGTACTAAACTGATTAGTTAAATCGCTGTAACTGTCACCATACATTAAATAACCTTGATTTAAACGATCCCACATCACACGGGAATTATCCAACTGCCACTGAGAGTAAACTAGCACATTACCGCTATTATCCCAAGGTGCAGATGTAGGATCAATTTCCGATGTATCTTCATCAGGAGAATAACTCAACTCTGGGTTTTCTGATAATTTCGCTATTTCTGCCAAAAATGATTTTTCTGCAATGGTACTTTTTGCCCCAGAAGGAGTATAACCATACTGTATTGCCCAAATATCATAACTTCCCACTTTATCAGGAAAATAATCTCCCTGAACTGTACCACGAGGGGCAATATTAGGAGGAATATAATCCATAACCGAAGCAGTTAAACCCTTAGTGCTAGTAATTTCTCGATTATTCATCTCCTCTGGTGGTAAAAGATGACTACCGCGAAAATTATGACGCAAACCTAAAGTATGGCCGACTTCATGGGCAATAATTAAACGTAAATATTGATGAATATAATCTTGCATCTGATCCCGACTAGGAACAGTATTTGCTAATAGTGACATAGCCAAAGCACCAAAAGCAAATTGGTTAGCAGATTCTATCCCATAGCATAAATCATACTCTCCCGCTAGTTTAGATAAATTGCCAATTAGCCCTTTATTTTTTTGATCATTTTTACCACAAAGAAGGCGATTTTGCATCAATGCAGATAAAGTAGTTTGTGTTTGTTTTTGTGTTTGTTTGGGTAAAATAATTTGCCAATATTCATTTTTTAAAGCCCTAACAAAACTAGCATCTACCAGAATATCAGCATCTAAAATTTCTCCCGTCAAAGGATTAACACGAGATGGACCAAGGGCAAAATAACCATCTACCGTATTAATCCAGCGAATTGTATTATACCTAATATCAGCCGCATCCCATGTAGCATTATCTGGCATTTGTTTAACTTCAATCGCATCCTTAAAACCCGCTTTCAAAAAAGCTTGATTCCACATCAAAACCCCTTCTCTAATGGCATCACGATATTCCAAAGGAACAGCGTTATCAATCCAGAAAACTATCGGTTTTTTAGGAGGAGAAATTTCTGCTTTGGGGTTTTGTTTTTCTAAGTTCCAGCGATTAATATAACGGACAAAATTATCATGACGATCATCTCTAGATAAATCTTGATATGCAGTGAGAAAATATCCCACACGCTCATCTGCTAAACGCGGTTGATAATTATTATTAGGCAGTTGAGAAATACTGTAGTGCAGCTTGAGAGTAAAGCCACGACTATCAGCTAGTACACTCAGATTTCCGCCAGCGCCTGTAAAATTGAAAATTGATTGCACTTCTAGATTATGGGGAAAAACTTTAGCATTACCAAAATAGGCTTGTTCTGGACTTGCTGATAATTCTAAACTCGCAGATAATCCTGCTAAATCTGTTAAGAGTAAATCACCTAAATCAATGAGTATTGTTTTCCGTTGGGGATGAATACTTTTAATCGGCAAATTATACAGAACAGAATCACTAAAAGAACGCCGCAAAGAACGAGCTTGTGGATCTCCTTCACGAGTCCGAAAATTCACATTCCGCACCACAAATTGCAAAGTATTATCTATGCGTTGGAAATAAAATAGAAAATCTTGCAACGGTAAACCACTATAAATACCTTTTTCACCAATACCAGATTCCAAAGTAGCTGTAGCTAAGAAGTTTTTATTTAGTTGTTCTGGTTTAATTTCTAAATATATTTTATTATTTTCTTTTTGGCGATAAAGAGTAAATATACCCTCTAATTTTTGAGTTTCTTTGACAACATCATCAAATTCTTCTAAATTCTCATTTTTATATGGTTTAGTGATATCTCCAGGTTTTTTAGTTGGTTTATTGGCATTTTTTGCAAGTTGTAAAAATGGTTGTTGTCTGGCTTTTTTTGGATCTTCCACCACCCACATAAAAGGTTGTTTTTGTACCTGTTTATTTTGATTAATTACCCATAGTTGCGATGTTGGTAAGGTTGTTTGATGTGCGGTTGGCAGATTTTCCTTTGCTTTTGCATCTAATGACTGGGCGCAAGCAGTTTCCATGCCTAAAAATAAACTATGTAACACAACTATATAAAAAGTTAATCTTTTCATTCTACATTCCTAATAACTATTGATGCTGGTAAAAAACAACAAGGCAGAAAAAAAGCTAACACGCTCAGAGATTTCCTTTAGGATGATTAACCATGACTACAGTATAAAATTAAAAAATTGTCAACTATATTTAACTAAACAAAAATCAATAAATAAAATTCCTGCAAAATCAAAGATTTGAAGGTATTGGGAATATTAGCACAAAGAAATATTAGGTTGGTTGCATAGGCAGTATTTTTTTCCTGTACTTCAGTTACTAGCCCCTGCTCCCCTACCGTCTTCATTATCTGAATTTTATAACCGTAGACAGAGTAAGTATTTGGGTGTTGAAATTTATCCAGGAATTACGCAACTGGGACATTGGAGGATAATCCAAAATCCAAAATCCAAAATCGAGTGACTCCTGCTACAGAATTTTTAAGATTCTCTTAAAACATATCCTACACCCCGCACCGTTTGAATTAGGCGTTTTTGCCCTTCCTCTTCAATTTTCAACCGCAAGTAGCGAATGTATACTTCAATCACATTTGACTCACCCATAAAATCATAACCCCAGACATTCTCCAGTATTTGCTCACGGGTTAATACTTCACGGGGATGCTCCATAAAAAACTTTAATAGTTCAAATTCTTTCATAGTTAAGTCGATAGCTGTACCATTATAGACAGCGCGACGGATGCCAATATCTAGCACCAAATCTCCAAAACGCAACTGTTCATTGGTATCGACATCAGGTTTGAGATATAGACGAATCAGCTTGAGAAAATCTTCTGAGCGATAGGGTTTAAGAATATAATCATCAGCACCAGCTTCCAGACAAGCGACACGATCATCAACTGTATCTCTGGCCATTAAAATTAAAACAGGGGAACGATGGCCACTGCTGCGGAGATTTTTGCACAAAGAAAGACCAGATTCTCCCGTCAGCATCCGATCTACAACAATTAAAGCCGGTTGCAAATCGCGGCATTTTTGCAAACCACTAGCCGCATCATGAGCCACAACAGCATCATAGCCGACTTCTTGCAAATCAAAAGCTAATTGATTAGCTAAACTACCATCGGGTTCAATCACCAGAACGCAGGCACTGTGAGAAGGGATCATATCAATTGGTAATGGGTAATGGGTAATGGGTAATGGGTAATTGGTAATGGGTAATTGGTAATGGGTAATTGGTAAAAACCTTGTTTCATCCCATATTACCTATTACGTTGTGCCATAAATTTCACTCCCAATACAATTGCCTCAATACCGATTCTGGAAGAAAACCTGTATTGACAACTGACAATTGACTACTGATAATTATGGCAATTCTACAGAATTGGGTTTAGCAATATGCGGTAGTCCCCAACCTAATTTTTCCCGTAAAACGCGGAAAAACTCTGGTGATTGTAAGCGAATAAACCTAGCTTTATATTGCGATCGCTCCAAATATACCCGATCATCTGGAAATACATAACACCCACCATTACCATCTACCACCATCACCATCCGGGGTACATTGACTGGATAGATGTTCACAGGTTCATTGTTAGGAAATACTAAAGCCCTCGAAGCCAGAGAATGGGGACAAATTGGTACTAGCTGCAACACAGGTACACCGGGAATAATCACAGGTCCACCAGCACTTAATGAATAAGCAGTTGAACCCGTAGGAGTAGAAACAATTACACCATCGGCTGCAATATCCACTGTTGCATGATGACCAATTTGAATTTCAAAATGGCACATCGAAGTTAATGGTTCTCGATGCAACACCATTTCATTTAAACATAAGGCTTCCCATAAAACAGTTTCCCCCCGTAGCACTTTGACATTGAGCATGGTTCGTTCTTCGATTTCATACTTACCTGTCATTACCTGTTCTATGGCTTGGGGAAGCTGGTTAAGGTAAGCTTCTGTCAAAAATCCCATGTGACCAGTATTCACAGTTAACAATGGTATGCCACAGGCGGCAACTTGGCGGGAAGCGGCTAAAACAGTTCCATCTCCTCCTAATACCACTGCCAACTCCATACTTGAGTCAAAACCGGGAGGTGTGAGAGCTTCCACTGGAGTGTGACATACAGGACTATCAGGGTTCGAGTAGCCCAATATACCACCGATGCTTGTTGTCACACACACATCCCAACCAGCTGCGGTTAACTGGTCTTTCAGTTCGATAGCGGTTCTAGTTGCTATCGGTTTAACGTCGTTGTAGATAATGCCAGCTTTCGGCACATTCAAATATCCAAGTAGGCTATGCTTTTTCTTTAGTAATGGTTACATATTTTGGGATATTGTAATCAACATCTGGGATTTTATTGACTATTAGCTTTTGATGACTGTTTAAAAGGCGTTTTTTTATCTTTTTTCTTTTTGCTCTTGGTTTTCTCGTAGTCTAGCTCTTTCAGCTTTTTCATAATCCGGCTGAAATACTCTTGCAAGTAAGTTTCTACTGTGGCTGTCTGTTGTTGCTCCAAGCCAAATACTGTATATACTTCATCCATTGGCGCATTTAAGGGTTTACCACTGGCTAATACTTCTGAAAAAGCCAGTCTATCAGCTACATTCCATCCCCATTGGAAAAACCGCAGTAAGCTTTGAACACCACGTAACAAGCCAATAGGCATCCGTGTGACTCTGGCATCTTTTCCTGATAAACGTTCACAAATATTTATTATTTCTTCTGCACTCCAAGCACGAGTACCCACCACAGGGAAAGTTTGTTTTTGGGTTTCTGGTACACTCAATGCCCGAATCGCAAATTTAGCAATATCTTGAGTATCCATATAAGCTACCGGGGAAGATGAACCTGTCACCCACACCGGCTGATTTTCCAAAATGGGTATGCCATATTGACCAATTAAGCCTTGCATAAACCCAGCTAATCTTAAAATAGTGTAATTTAAGCCAGATTCAGCTAAAAATAATTCTGTACATCGCTTGATTTCCATTAGCGGTACATTGGGATATTTATCAGCATCAAGAATAGAGAAAAAGATAAAATGCTCTACACCCGCAGCTTTTGCAGCTTGAATTAATGCTACCTTACCTTCCCAATCTACCTGTTTAATTGTTAATGAATCTGTAGCGCGAGATGTGGAAGCATCAATGACTTCGTTTACACCTTCTAATGCTCCTACCAGGGTTCCGGGATAGCACAAGTCGCCTTTCACCAGTTCTGCACCCCACTCTTTGAGAAATGCAGCTTTTTTGGTACTGCGAACTAAGCAGCGTACTTTGTACCCCTCGTCAATAGCACGACGAGCTACTTGTCTTCCTAATGTGCCAGTAGCACCGACAATTAATAATGTCATGAGGGTCGTTATATATTTTAATGTTTTATGATAAAAATCTTAACAGAATTTAGTTATGCAAATAAAACTTTACATTTTTTTCAGAAGAGAGGGAACAGGGAACAGGGAACAGGGAACAGGGAACAGGGAAGTAGGGGAAGATTAATAACCCAATGCCCCATGCCCCATGCCCCATGCTTATTCTTCAGCGCCTTGAATTTTCAGCAATAAAGCGCCGATACCCCAACCTACGAAGATTAAGCCGAAAGATAACATAGCTGCATTTAAGATTTCGCCGCCCATTTGCTGTGATTCTCCTTTGTGAAGTGAATGGTTGATTATAGGGTAAACCAGGTCTTCAACTACCTTGAGGTTTAGACTTTTGGGTTTAGACCTTTGTAAATAATTCTAAAATAGTTTAGCAACTAATTGAAATCGGGACTGGGTAGCTTCCAGGTAAGAAAGCTATTTTCCCAATCACCAATCACCAATCACCAATCACCAATCACCAATCACCAATCACCAATCACCAATCACCAATCACCAATCACCAATCACCAATCACCAATCACCAATGACTAATCAACGTCCACGTTTGGCAATCACACTAGGAGATCCCGCAGGAATTGGCTCAGAAGTAATTTTAAAGGCTTTGGCTGATTCAGAAGTGAGCCAAAACTGTTATGTTGTCGTTGTGGGTAATCGGGATTTACTCACTAAAACTTATAAAAGTTTGACAGATAATACTGATAATTTACTAGCTTTGGCAAATCCAGATGAGTTAAATGTCATTGATGTTGATGTACCAAACTCAGGTGAAATTATTACCGGGGTGGGTAATGCGGCTAGTGGTGCGGCGAGTTTTGCCTATATGGAATATGCGATCGCTCAAACTTTAGCTGGTGATTTTGATGGTATTGTCACAGCACCTATCGCTAAATCAGCTTGGAAAGCGGCTGGTTTTGATTATCCGGGACAAACGGAACTTTTAGCCGAGAAAGCAGGTGTAGAGCGTTTTGGAATGTTGTTTGTCGGGCGATCGCCTTTTACTGGTTGGACTTTGCGGGCTTTACTTGCTACCACACATATTCCTTTATGTCAAGTATCCCAAGCTTTAACACCGGAATTATTAACAAAAAAATTAGATTTATTAGAAGAATGTTTAGAAAGAGATTTTGGGATTAAAAATGGGAGAATTGCGATCGCTGGTTTAAATCCCCACAGTGGAGAAATGGGACAATTAGGAACAGAAGAAATAGATTGGTTAATCCCTTGGTTAAAAGCAGAAAGAGAAAAACGACCCCATTTACAACTAGAAGGACCCATACCACCAGATACAATGTGGGTTAAACCGGGTCAGGCTTGGTATAGTGATTCTAATGTTAAAAACATTGCGGATGCTTATTTAGCACTTTATCATGATCAAGGTTTAATTCCGGTAAAATTAATGGCTTTTGATCGGGCGGTAAATACTACTATTGGTTTACCGTTTGTGAGAACTTCCCCAGATCATGGAACTGCGTTTGATATTGCCGGAAAAGGTATTGCTGATGCAACAAGTATGAAAGCAGCGATTCAGTTAGCGGTGGAGTTGGTGAAGCAAAGGCAAAGTTTACCTCACGCAGAGGCGCAGAGACGCGGAGAGGAAAAGGATGTCTAAAAGCACTAGCTACCATGAAAAACTAATCCAAGACTTAAAAGATCCACTGGAAGCAGCAGCTTATATTGAAGTTGTTTTAGAAGAAGGCGATCCTAAAATGTTAAATAAGGCACTTAAAAATATAATTGAAGCTCAAGGTGGAATTGAAAAACTATCAACACCTATACAGCAATGTTATGAGAACCTAGCCCAGAAATTATCTGAGCAAGGAGAAATTGAATTTTATAGTTTAAGTACCTTATTGGATGCTTTGGGATTACATTTAGCAGTATCCGTTAAATATGCTTAATTTTCGATTACTATTCCCTATTCCTGATGCTTAATTTCACAATCACCGGAAAATGATCAGAAGGCCAAATACCTTCCCATTGTTTATTGTCAATAATTACTTGTTCAATGTGAAAACGGCGATCGCCATAAATTGTATCTCTAGCATCCACAGGTTCACCAGTAAAATCATGAAAAGTTTTTTGTTCTGCTAACGGCAGATTTGCTAAAGTATCTTGTATTCTAAAATTATCAGCTAAAATTATTCTTTCTAAAGTTCTGGAATTGGCGTTAAAATCTCCTGTTAACAGTAAATAATTTTCAGCAGGAAATTCCATTAAAAGTAGACTCAGCAAACCTGCGCCTAACTCCCTCGCTTTAGCAATTTCATGATCTAAATGAGTATTAACAATAGTTAGGGAAATACCAGGATTACCAAATGTAAAATTAGCCCAAGTTGCCATTCTTGGTAAACGAGTTCCCCAAGTAATACTACCAGGAATTTCTGGAGTATCACTGAGGTAAAAATCTTGAGTTTGTTGCAGTTTTAAAAGTTCAGGTTTATAGAAAATTGCACAGTGTTCATCTTCTCCTGTACCAGAGCGATCGCCACCAACAAATTTATATTCTGGTAAAAGTGCTTGTAAGTCCTTCAGTTGATGGGGTTTACCTTCCTGTGTACCGACTAAATCTGGTTGATAATGTTGAATAACAGAAGCGATCGCACCTACACGCTTTTCCCACTGACGTACCCCCGGATCTGGTTTATCGCAGCGGAGGTTAAAAGTCATAACTGTGATTTTCATTACTTTCTTTAATGGCATCTATATTGATAAGAATATATAGTATATAGTCAATTTAGATTTTATAGTTCTAGAATAACTTATTAGCGGAAATTTTAAAAATCTTCAAAATCTAAAATCCAAAATCCAAAATCCAAAATCTAAAATCTAAAATTGCTCTGAGGCTTGAGTAGATACAAATTCCCTGACCGACTTTAGCTTTAATAATTCCCACTCATGCTAAATGTGTGATCAAGCCCCAATAAAAATCCTTAGTAAATTCAGATGTACAACCAGATTGTTAATTGATAAACGCACCAATATTTTAATGATTTGTTTTTGCTCTGGAGTGTCAGCATTCAGCATTCAGTCATCGGTTTCCGTCAGTACCTGAAAGATTGAAATACAAAGAATGAAAAAAAGCAGATGCAGATAACATTCCTAAAATTAAAACGTCTGAATCCTGGCTATTGGCTGATTACTGATTACTGATAGCTGAATACTTACGGAGAGGTTAAACTTTGTTACCTTCTGGTGGTTCAAACTTATAACCATAGCCGCGTACCGTTTTGATAAACTCTGGTGTACTCGAATCAACTTCCATTTTTTTACGTAATTGACCAATATGGACATCTACAACCCTTCCATCTCCTACATAGTCACAACCCCAAATTTTCTGAATTAGTTGGGGACGACTCCAAGCTTGTCCTGGATGACTAGCTAAAAAATGTAAAATATTAAACTCTAAAGCCGTTAAAGCTAAAGGTTTATCATTCAATTTTACCTCTCTACCTTCTGGGTTAATTGCTAATTGCTGAAAAACAAGACGTTGTGATTGATGAGGATGGATATAACGAATGCGTCTTAAAAGTGCTTCAACTCTGACTTCCACTTCTGCTAGGCTAAATGGCTTAGTCATGAAATCATCTGCACCTGCGGCCAGAATTTTAATTTTATCAGCTTCATCATTCCGGCTAGTGAGTATCAAAACTAAAACATTGGTGCGGCTTTGCATTTCTTGACAAAGTTTATAGCCATTGGCATCTGGCAAATTCCAATCCAGAATTACCAAGGCTGGATTGAATTGATCAAATAATGCCATAGCACTTTTACCATCTGAGGCCGATTCTATTTGGTATTTTCGACTCAAAAAACGGTAGACGAGATTTCTCACACTGAAATCGTCATCTACAATCATAATCTTGGGAATATTCGTGTCAAGCTTATCCATAGTCCAATGCAGTTTATTGATTGATTTGGCGATTTTCTGTGGCGACAGATGCTTTCAGATGTTGTGTTTAAGGAATATCTTAGCTCCTGGCTAAATAAATAAGTAGGAAATAAGTAGGAAAAATGCTTTAGTCCTTGTATACACTGAATTTTTCCTGAAGTTTATGCAAACTTTATAATAATCCTTATAAAATGTATCGGTAATGTATGATTTTGGTATTTTTTGAAAAAAAAATTGTATAAAATATAAATCAATTGTGGTGTTATACCGAAGTATCTGTACTGAAATATTACTGATGACAATATGAGGAATTGAATATATCTAAAGATAGATTTTTACAAGATTTATTCAGGATTTATTCAGGAAAATTTTTATATTTTCATACTCAAGCCAGACAAATTCACTAGACTTTGTTTGTTAATTTATTGTTGACTAAGTTGATTGAAATTGAATAGGTTAAAACGGATAAAACTTATGACTAATAATTTGATGGGTGGGATTATTCCTCAACAGCCACCCATAGAAGTAGAATCGGATGTTCATGTAGTTAAGTCTCGTTTAGAATGGGGCGAACCAGCATTTACAATTTTGGATGTCCGCGATCGCTCAACCTATAACCAAGGTCATATTATGGGGGCAATGCCTATGCCTATAGATGAACTAACAGATCGTGCAGAAATTTCTTTGCAAAAAAGCCGTGATATTTACGTTTACGGCACTGATGAGGGACAAACTGCTCAAGCTGCCCAAAAATTGCGTGCTGCGGGATTTTTACAGGTATCAGAATTAAAAGGTGGTTTGGGAGCATGGAAAGCAATTGGTGGACCAACAGAAGGTATCATTGAATCAAGAACTCCCGCAGGTGCAGATGATTACAATATTGTCTCTCGCATTCAAAATCATTTGAAAAATCAACAGAAGTGATTGGTGACTGGTGACTGGTGATTGGTGATTGGTGATTGGGTAGTAATTGGTAATTACGAATTACGAATTACGAATTACTCTTAATGTTCAAATAAATCTTTGAATTGTAATAAATCCAAAGAAACCAATGTTGGTAGAACTTGGAAACATTCTTGTGCTAGTTGCAAACGTTCTTCTCGTTGTAGCATTTGCGTTAGTTTTTGTTGAATGCTCAATAAGTAGCGTACATCATTAGCAGCGTAACTTAATTGAGCCTCAGATAAATTAGCAGCATTCCCCCAATCAGAACTTTGAGAGCTTTTGTCTAGTTCTACTTGTTCTAATTCCTGTACTACATCTTTTAAACCATGACGGTTAGTGTAGGTGCGGGCTAACTTACTGGCAATTTTAGTACAAAAAACAGGCTGAACCTGAATGTTGAGATTGTAACGTAAAGTAGCAATGTCAAACCGCGCAAAGTGAAATACTTTGAGGATATGAGTTGCTTCCAACAGTTGTTTTAAGTTGGGAGCTTCTGTTTGTGCTTTAGCAATGCGGATAGCGGTGACTTTTCCTTCTGGGTTGCACAACTGAACGAGACACAAGCGATCGCGTTGTGGTAATAATCCCATTGTTTCCGTGTCCACAGCCAGAGCTTCAGATTTTAAATACTCCGAGAGGGTAGCAGCATCTATATCACCGTCACTAACCCGAAAATCATCTAATCTCATCAATCGTTCCCAAATGAATGATAGTGTCTATCAGTTAAATTACTGGATCAGACACTAATTTATTATTATGCAAATTGTGCAAAAAATCAGTAAGAGAATCTATTTGGTATTGATAAATATTTGTGTGAGATAAACTTCACCTTTGGCATTAGTCGCCACTCCCACCCCTGTCAATTTAAAATTTCCTTGAATATTCTTCAAATGTCCAGGACTGTTGAGCCAACCAATCACAGCTTGCTTTGCTGGATCACTATATCCCACGTTGAAAGCCACATTTTCGGCTGCATTGTCATATTTAAGAGGAATGGCTTTAACTCGTTGTTCTAATCCATGATGACTAAATTTCACTATACCATTAGCCATGTTCTGACTGTGAATTCTTGCTTGCTGAGTGATACTTGCATTTAAGGTGAGCTTTGATAATCCTTGAGAAACACGATATTGATTAATTTGCTCAAAAACTAATTTTTCTAAAGTAGTATTTTCAGAACCAAGATTCAAAATAGCCGCCTGACTAGAAGTATTAAATGACTGAGTGTGAGTGATTTTTTTAGCAGAATTATTGCTGGGAACAGGATCAGTCATCAATCCACTAGCAAGGACAAGCGTACTTAAAGCCATGCCAAAAGCAGTTTGTCGGAACATAGAGAATTAGGTAGTGTATGGATTTATCAGACATATACTCTATCTTCTGATCTACAGAATAAGTACCAGGATACTGTCAAGTATTTGTGAACTGAAGAATTACAGTAGGAGTCAGGAGTCAGGAGTCAGGAGTTCAAGGAGTCAGGAGTCAGGAGTCAGGAGTCAGGAGTCAGGAGTCAGGAGAATATTACCTATTACCCATTTCCTATTACCCATTTTCTGTTACCTTCTATAATTCATATTTTTGAGTTCACTTTCCTGAAAATGACATTTTCTTTTTTAAAAGTCTGCAAATTTAATAACTTTAAAAAATCCAGTATCCAGTATATGCCTATGGTAGATGCTTCACCTCATAAAGTGTTATTGTCACTACATTTTTAGTCAAAAAAATATATAAAAAATAGTATCCACTGACAGATGCAAGAATAATTGATAATTGATAATTGATAATTGACAACTGAGATTATTGGGATTACGAAACCAAATAATTACCAATCACCAATCACCAATCACCAATTACCAATCACCAATTACCAATCACCAATCAGTCACGAAAATTTATCTTGATGTGAGGAAAATTTGGGTGAAAAAAATTTGTCCTTTGCTATTACTCGCCACACCAATTCCTGTGAGGTTATAATTACCTCTAATGTTAGCTAAATGTCCTGAACTCTTTAGCCAACCTTGTACAGCGGTGGTTGCGGGATCTCTAGAACCTTGGTTGTAAGCCACATTTTCCGCAACTCGACTGAAAGGAATACCAATTGCTCTGACTCGTGCTTGAAATCCATCATGACTAAAGGGAACTTTACCACTAGCCATGTTTTGACTGTGAATTCTAGCTTGTTCATCAATACGAGAATTACGAGTCAGTGGGGGTAAATTTTGGGAGGATCGGTACTGGTTTATTTGTTGGAAAACCGCAGCTTCTATGGCAGCATTATTAACATTAGTTTGTGCTACTTTGTAGTTGTCATTGAATACAAAAGATTGACTGGGAGTAGAACTAGCCATCCCACCACTGACTAAAACTAAGAAACCTGCACCAATAGCTGAAATAGTATTTCTCAACATGATTAATTATCAACCCTGAATTAAGAACTTGGCTGCTGTTTGCACATCCTTATCACCTCTACCAGAACAGTTAATCACAATCCGGGGACTGCCTGTAAGTTGTGGACATAAAGTTTCTAAATAGGCGATCGCATGAGAAGTTTCTAAAGCAGGTATAATTCCTTCTAATCTCGATAGGCGTTGAAATGCCTCTAAAGCTTCAGCATCGGTAACACTGTAATATTCAGCCCTGCCAATATCCTTCATATAGCTGTGTTCTGGACCAACACCAGGATAATCCAAACCAGCACTAATAGAATGGGGTTCAATCACCTGTCCATCGTTATCCTGTAACAGATAACTCATTGCCCCATGCAATACACCAACTTGTCCTTTTGTCAAGGTGGCGGCGTGTTTGCCAGTGTTCACACCTTCACCAGCAGCTTCTACACCTATTAACCGCACCGATGGTTCTTTAACAAACTCGTGAAAAAGTCCCATTGCATTAGAACCACCACCCACACAAGCCATGAGAATATCAGGTAAACCACCCCATTTTTCCATTGCTTGAGCGCGGGTTTCCTGGCCGATAACCGCGTGAAAATCCCGGACTATCATCGGGTAAGGATGGGGACCAGCCACAGAACCCAGGATATAATGAGTAGTTTCTACATTCGTTACCCAGTCGCGGATGGCTTCAGAAGTGGCATCTTTAAGAGTTCCCGTACCGGCAGCCACCCCACGAACTTCCGCCCCCATCAAGCGCATTCTAAACACATTTAAGGATTGGCGTTCCATGTCGTGAACACCCATGTAAATAATACATTGCAAACCAAAACGAGCGCAAACGGTAGCTGTAGCTACTCCATGTTGTCCTGCACCGGTTTCAGCAATAATGCGCTGTTTACCCATGCGCTTGGCTAATAAAACTTGACCAAGGGCATTGTTAATTTTATGAGCGCCTGTATGATTTAAGTCTTCACGTTTTAAGTAAATTTGCGCTCCCGTGCCATCGGGACGGGCATAATGGGCGGTGAGTCTTTCAGCAAAGTATAAAGGGGTAGCGCGTCCTACGTAATCTCGCAGTAAACCTTGTAATTCGGTTTGAAAATCAGGATCATTACGGTATTGGTAATAAGCTGTTTCTAGTTCAGCTAAAGCCGGCATTAAAGTTTCAGGAACATATTTACCACCAAAGCGGCCAAAACGTCCTAAGCTATCGGGAACAGCAGCGGTTTGTGAGAAGTTGGGGGAAAGGGGAGTAGTAGTCACAGATTCGGTTAAATTAGAGAACACAGTTAATTGTAATTCTAGAACAATCTTCTTTTACAGCAGGAGTCAGTCGTAGGGGCAACCCCCTGTGGTTGCCCTCTTGAGTCAGGAGTTCAAGGAGTAAAACTAGCTTTTCTCGTTCCCATGTCAGAATCAGGTGGTTATCGAGCGACTTGTACTGAGCGAAGTCGAAGTAAGTTCAGATAATATCCAGGATTTAAGGATTTTCAGGATAAGAACGCAGATAAACGCGGATAAACGCAGATTGTCTGAATCAGGATATCCAGGATTTAAGGATTTTCAGGATAGAAGAAATTAAAAATAGGATATTTTCGCAAAATCAACCTATTTTATATTAAACTGCACATAATCATAAAATTAATCAACTCATCTGTATTTCATCTGTGTTCATCTGCGTTTATCTGCGTTTATCTGCGTTCTATTAATAAAAATTAGCTATTCTCTGGTACTTGATGGTACTTGATTTTCAATTATTTTTATCTCTTTTCATCCTGAAAATCCTATAATCTTAGACATCCTGATTCAGACAAATTCCTACATCCTGAAAATCCTATAATCCTGGACATCCTGATTCAGACAAATTCTTACATCCTGAAAATCCTATAATCCTGGACATCCTGATTCAGACAAATTCCTACATCCTGTAAATCCTATAATCCTGGATATCCTGATTCAGACAAAATACCCCATCCTGAAAATCCTATAATCCTGGATATCCTGATTCAGACAAAAAATATTTAACTGTTTTATGATATTTTTTGATTGCTTATTTTATCAGGTTGTCAAATAAAAGTCAATCATCCCCTACTTCTTTTTTAGTCTTGACAATAAATGATAAATTGATGTTAGAAGTCGGGGATCTATATCATTGCATTTTCAGGATCGGAAAATAAAGTGTCAATTCAAGAACATAAAATAACAGTAAATTCCTTAGAATGGTATTATCGGGAAGCCCAACCCATTGGAAGAAGTGATTTATTGCCAGTAGTATTACTACACGGCATAGTTTCCCAAAGTTATAGCTTTCGCAATATTTTACCAGCTTTGGCAGCACAGGGAACAAGAGCGATCGCACCAGATTGGATAGGATACGGATTTTCTGGAAAACCAGAAAAACGCGATTTTGCTTACACTCCCGACGCATTTATCAAAGCTTTAGATGACTTTATTCAAGCTATAGAATTAGAAAAATTTTCCTTAGTTGTGCAAGGATTTTTAGGCTCAGTTGGTTTACAATACGCTTTGAGAAATCCTGAAAAAATCGCCAACATTGTCATTTTAAATGCTCCCATTTCTACATCTGCTAAATTACCTTGGAAAATTCAACAAATGGGTTTACCATTGGCAGGGGAAATGATGACACAAGATCCATTATTAGTGGATAGAACCTTAGAAGGTGGATGTCGTTACCGCATCGAAGATCAAGATTTAGATGTTTATAGAAAACCGTTCTTGAAAACTTCTGCATCTGGTCGCGCTTTACTATCAACAATCAGAAATTTGCAACTAGAAACAGCAATGAAAGAAATAGAACCAGGTTTTAAAGAATGGCAAAAACCAATTTTAGTACAATGGGGAATGATAGACCCTTGGTTATCTGTAGATATAGCCGAAAGTTTTGTGAAAAATGTTCCTGATGGGGACATAATTAAGTTAAATAATGTGGGACATTATCCCCAAGAACATTATCATGAAGTGATTTTACAAGACCTATTACCCTTTGTGCGTTGTAACAACAGGTGACAGGTAATGCAATTTTGGATTTTGGATTTTGGATTTTAGATTGTTTTTGTCAACTTCAATCAAAAATCTAAAATTTTCTTCCCCATATCTCCATCTTCCTTGTTCCCTGCTGTAGTTAACAATTACTTCGATAATTTGCAACCTTGTCAACTATTGCCGTAACCTGATAATAAGAGTAAATACAATCATCTGTAAATTGACTAAGGTAGGTGACAATTCATGGCTTATTCGTGGTTTAAAGCCTTTCACATTATTGGTTTTGTCGTTTGGTTTGCAGGGTTATTTTACCTGGTGCGTTTGTTTATTTATCATGTAGAAGCAAACCAAGAACCAGAACCCGCAAAAACGATACTGAAAAATCAGTATCAACTGATGGAAAAACGTCTTTACCATATTATCACCATCCCCGGAATGATCGTCACCGTAGCGATGGCCATTGGTATTCTTTCCACTAACCCAGACTTGTTAAAAGAAACTTGGTTACATTTTAAATTAGGCTTTGTGGGTATTTTATTAATCTATCATCATTATTGTGGTAGATTAATGAAACAGTTAGCCGCCGATGAATGTAAGTGGAGTGGACAACAATTAAGGGCTTTAAATGAAGCACCGACTTTGTTATTAGTTGTCATTGTCATGTTGGCTATTTTCAAGAATAATCTACCCACAGATATTACTGCTTGGCTGATTTTTGGTTTAGTGATTTTCATGGCTGCTAGTATTCAGATGTATGCCAAAATTCGCAGACGCAATAAAGAAAAAATGTTGGCAGAAATGAATCAAGTTAATCAAAATAATCAAGTTCCCCAAGCGCAAAGTTAAGTTTTGAGGTGGGCAATGCCCACCATAAAAATGTAAGATTCAAGAGTCAGGAGTCAGTAGGGGCAAACCCCCTGTGGTTGCCCTCTCTCTTTATGTCTATGTTTCACCTTTGATTCTGTAACTGATTAATCTGCAATCTTCTGTAATATTATGTATCAGGGAGTCTCAACAGTAATGACAACGCAATTATTGAAAAATCTCTTTAATAACCGTGTGGCTGTGATCGCAACAATGCACCATAAAGAAAAAGTAATTGCCCCATTATTACAACAAGAATTAGGAATTAAAGTTATTGTACCACAGGATTTTAACACCGATGTTTTTGGCACATTTACCAGAGAAATAAAACGCCCAGATACACAAATTGCCACCGCGAAATTAAAAGCCCAAAAAGCTCTTGAGATGACAGGGGAAACTATAGCTATTGCTAGTGAAGGAAGTTTTGCACCTCATCCCAGTTTTCCTTATATTTATGCTAACAGAGAAATCATTGTTTTTTTAGATCAAGAAAAAGAATTAGAAATTGTTGGCGAGGTTTTTTCTACTGAAACTAACTTTAATCATCGAGTTATTAAGAATTTAGCCCAAGCAGAAGAATTTGCTGAAAAAGTCGGTTTCCCTGAACATGGTTTAGTGGTTTGGTTTGAAAAATCAAATCCTGAAAATCCTGAAATTATTAAAGGTATAACCACAAGAGAAAAATTACATAAAGCGGTGAATTTCGCGTTAAATAATTCCCCCGATGGTAATTTACATATAGAAACTGATATGCGGGCGCTTTATAATCCAATGCGGATGAAAAATATCGAAAAAGCTACCCAAGATTTGCTGAATAAAATTAATAGTTGTTGTCCACAATGTTCTACACCTGGATTTAGTATAACAGAAAAAATCAAAGGTTTACCTTGTGAAAGTTGCCATCAACCAACTTTATTAACTAAGGCTGTAATTTATCAATGTCGAAAATGTAATTTCATCGAGAAAAAATTATATCCTGATGGGAACAAGTTTGCAGATCCGGGATTATGTGAATATTGTAATCCTTGAATTACAACTAATAAATTATAACTGTTAAAAAATGGAAAATCAACAATTACCTTTTCCTGGGAGGAAAAGAATTATAAATATGTTTTTTCTTGCTTATCTTGGAAAGGATAGGTTTTAAACTGCAATCAAACAATTATCAATTATCAATTATCAATTATCAATTGATATCTGAATAAAGCCCCCTCTTGAACGGTTAATAACAAGAAGGGGTTTGGAGCTAAAGTCCGGTAGGGTAATCGGGCTATTTAATATTTAATAATTATTAGCTATTTATCAAGTCCTCCTTTAGACAGATAAATTTTTAGAGAAAATTATCTGTTGGTATCATTAGATAAAAAATTGATAAAAAAAGCCCCCGCTGTCAGATATCAACGGGGGAATATTGTATTAAAGTTCGTCAGGTGATCGGAATATTTAATTATTTAGTATTTATTGTCTGTATCTTTATTCCTCCATTAGATAGAGAAAATCTGCAATATCTGTTTAAATTCGTCTATTAAAATACTAAGTGTTACTTTTGGTAAGCTTTATTAGTACAGGAGTCTTGCTCAGACTCTCAACAATGTCATATCCAGATATGCAACTTTTTTGAGAAGTCTGGAAGCTATTTCCTGCCAATTTGCTGTATTTTAAATTTGACAATTCTATTTTAAAGACTCTCTAACTTTTTCAATTTGGTGATACAGCAGTTTCGAGGTAAATGAGGTACAAGGTTAACAGGCAGGATGCCTGTTCCACAAGGGTTTTATCATTAACATCTGTACCTCAGAATACGGAAAACTGCTGTATGCAAAAGAATTTATTTTCAATTCTTTCTGTATGATGTAGAGGCTACCCAGGATAAAATTGAGTATAGCTAATGTGTACATTGTACCTAACAAGCCATTTATTATTTGCACTTGGGAATTTTTTAAACGTTGTTGTGAACGTTTTTCCTTTCCCATTAATAATACTAAATAAAATTTTAGTGATAATGGGTAAACAAACTTTGTAACAAATTATGTATGCTGTTTGTATTTTAGCTAAAGTTATGATAATATCCCTAAAAGCAAAATAAAGTTTAAAAATATACTCACATTGCTCAGGGATATGCAAGAAATTTTAAAAAAATACTGTCAAAACCATCACGGACTATTGCTGTTAAGTATGCCAACAGGGTTTGGTAAAACTTACAATGTGTTTAATTTCATATATGAGAATTATCAAGAATTTGCTGAGAACAACAGAAAAATTATCTTTCTTACCAACCTCAAGAAAAATCTGGAAGTTAAGACGCTGAAGGAAATGTTTATCAAAAATGGTAATGAAGATGATTATGATCAATATGTTCTGTTTATAGACTCTAATTCTGAGACTGTAATTAAGAACTTAGTTGAGATTGATGATGAAATTCCTGATGAGTTTAAAAATAAAGACAGCTACAAAAATTTAAAGAACTATATAGAATTATATAATATTCCCAAACTTCCTAAAAAAGCTCAAGATAATTTTAAAGATAAAATTCGCAAAGACATTGAACGAGCATTTAGAGGAGATATACAAAAAATACTAAAAGAAAAATTCCCCAGCAAGGAAGCAAAATTACAAGCTATCAAAAATAATACAGACTATCAATGGATTGGTAAACTTTATCCAGCAGTGTTTACAGATGAGAAAACTGTTTTATTTTTGAGTATGGATAAGTTTATAGTCAAAAATTCCACATTAATTGAGCCTTCTTATTACTTTTATGAAAGATTGAGTCAAGGTCAATTCAAAAATTCACTTATTTTTATTGATGAATTTGATTCTACTAAAGAACGTATTCTCGATAAGATTATTGAATCAGGGTTACAGAGAAAAATAGATTTTATTGATTTATTTTTAAGTATTCATAATCATTTGGCAAAACTCACAGATTCTGAAGATTTAACTAAACCTTCAAAACATTGGGAGAAAAAACAAGCACAAGGTAAAAATTGGTTATCACCAAAAGAACAAATAAAAGATTTAAAGACAAAAGCTCAGGAAATATTCAAAAAATATAAATTACAATACATCTGTAAATCTGATCCAAAATCTTTTACTAGAAAAAGGAATTTTCTGTTTTATGATTACAAATTCCATAATGTTATAGACCTTAATAAAAGGATTGAAATTCATCAAGATTCAAGAAAAAGAACGAATTGGATTAAAGCAGTTGATTTTAAAGAAAATTCATCAGAAGTACAATCTGATAATATTTACAATATTTATTCATTACTGGCTGAAATAGCTGGTTTCTTGACATATTTTCAGAAAGGAGTTAGTAATTTAGCTGATAATTATCGGTGGTTAAAGAAGGAAAATAAAGGTATTGAGTTTGATTTTGAATTTGCTATAAAAAGTGTGCTTAATCATTTTTGCCAAGATGAGAAAGACGTAGATTTATTAACCAATAATATTTTAAATGACGAATTACCATACAAATTTGCATCAGAAAAACCTATTAGCAAACTTCAATGTTTTTATGATCGGGGATTTCGTTATTATGACATAGTTGATAGTGATGAACATGATACCTTATCGAAGATATATATGTTCAATTTTAATCATACACCAGAATCATTATTAGCGGAAGTTTGTTCTAAAGCGATGGTAGTAGGAATTTCTGCCACTGCTGGACTTGATACTAATATTGGCAATTATGATATTAAGTATTTAAAATCTCGCTTATCTGATTCATTTAAACAACTAGAACCAGATGAAATTAAGGAGCTAGAAAATAAGTATGATGAAGCAACTCAGGGATATGATCAAGTTGAGATAATACCTCACTTTATTCGTACAGAGTCACATAAGGATGCAATAAAACAGCTTCAAGAAATTTTGGACGATGAAGACTTAGCTAATTCTGTAGTTAATGGCTTATTGCGTGAGATTCAAGATAACACTAATAATGGTAATGATACAGAGGATAATAATAAGCAAATTGAATTTGCATTTTGTCGTTATGTAAAAGCGTTGACTGTATGGAAATATTTTATAGAACATCCTGAATGTCATAGTTTTCTTTGCTTTTTCAATAAACTTCCCAAGGATAATGATCCAACTTTTAATATTAAGACACTGAAAAAGTACGCGAAATATATACTAGATCCTGAACTTGATGAAAAACAAAAAGATAGTTATATAGAAAAAACTATAGTTCCTCTAACTAGCAACAATTTTGAGGAGACTAAAGAAAAAATTGCTAAGGATTTAAAAGATAACAAACGCCGTTTTATTATCTCTGCATACCAAACTATAGGAGTAGGGCAAAATTTACAATTTCCTATTCCTGCTAATTTAGCTTCAAAAATAATACCTATTAATAATAACAGAGAAAAAAGTGAAAATATAGATATTAATGGTATTTATTTAGATAACCCTACGAATTTACTTATTAATATTTACAACGAACAATTCAAGAATAATGATTCTGATTTTATCAAATACATTTTTCAATTAGAGTTTCTAAGAGCAAATAGAGACTTTTCAGGAATGACATTCAATATTAAGTTAAATGAGGCTTTTAAAAGATATGTGGGAATAGGTAAGTATGAGAAAAAACCGGGCGATATCAGCTTATATGATACACGAGGATATTCATATTTTCTGAATAAAGTAATTATGCAAGCAATAGGGAGAATATGTAGAACTAATATGAAATTTCCCACGATTCATATTTTGGCTGATGATGGTATTAGTAAACATTTAGCAGAATTTTCTTTACCTCAAGGTGTAATTCCAGTGCGTGAATATACTGCTCTTTTGAAAAAAGCTGCTACATCAAGTGAAAAATCTCAAGAGATTAAAGCAGCAGAAATTGATGCTGTCAATAGAAGTGAAGTCAGTGCTGCTTACATTATCAGTACACTTGAGAAAACATGGAATGCTCAAAGTGTAAAAGAATGGAAAGAGTTAAGACAGCAAGTTCTTTACCATCCTACTCTTATTCAAGAATTTGAATGTGATCACAAATGGCATAATATTTATGTTAAATTACCTCAACCTGGTAATTCCTATTATTTTTCACAGGAAAATGATTATAAAAAAATAGAGGTTTTCTTTAATAATGAATACGGCAAGAAAAAAGTTAGAACAGTAGGTGAAAACGATGCTCGTCTTACAGAATTAATGAGAATAGATATTCTTAGGGAATTATTTATTAATTGTGGTTATGCAATGCAATTTCCTGAATCTGAACTCATTATCACACCTCCAATTTTTAATAATATTTATAAAGGTGCATTAGGGGAAGTATGTGGTGAACATATTTTGAAAACCTGGTTAAATATTTCTTTATCAGAATTGGATGCTAAGGAGTTTGAACGTTTTGATTTTAAAATAAAGCCAAATATTTATATAGACTTTAAACTATGGAAAGATACAGTTATAGTAGAATCTGATCCCCAAATTGATAAGATTCGTAAAAAAATGCAGGAGGTGAAAGCAGCAAGAGTTTATATAATTAATATACTTGGTAGTTCAGATAGAGAGTTTAAACCAATTATTTCAGATCACGGAAAAATAATTGAAGTACCGTATCTGTGCAAAAATAATCAAGTTGATAATCAAGCAATTGAATTTATATCCAACAGTTTCAAGGAGCTTTCAAAATGAATATTCTTACAAATCGTGTAAAAATCACTTTTCATATTGATGCTATCAAACAAGATTTTGCATTTATTAGATTCAAACGAGACTACGATGGAAAGTGGTGGGGTGCAGAAGAACTAGATCGTATTATTGGTGATGATTATCAAGCCATGTCCGTTGGCTATGCTCAATTTGCTTATGCTATGTTTGAAAGAAAATCAAATAATATTGACGAGTTGAAAAATAGACTATATAATGACTCTCAATTTTCCAAAGTAGTAGCAATTGAGGTACAACCAGAAGCAATTTATAGCGGAAATAATGAATGTATATGTGAAGCGAGTCTTGCACGTTTATTGATTAATTCTTTAGGTTCATCACGTTCAAAACATAAGCATCTTCATTTCTCTAATCTTACTGGATCATTACTTAGAGTTCCCTTATTTACAGAGAGACTTTTGAAATCAATTGCAGTAGCTGAAATTAGTATTGATCGTATTCCTGCGGAACAAGATGAGTTTTTATTAAATGTTAGTTTTGCTAACTATAGAAAAAAAGGAGTAATTTTAAACGAATATAAAGGTGAGGAACTAGCAAAAATTTTGAAAAGACCAGAATATATTATTTATGATGGTACAAACCCACCGTCTCTAAAAAGGTGGCTTCCTTCTTCTCCTAAAGAAAAATCAGATCCGAACAAATCTTATATCCAATGTCGTGAAAAAGGCACGAAACGTCATGTTGATTTTCTGAGTTTTCGTAGTCGTAGAGATTTTGACGGTAGCCCTGCGGGTATTTTACACAATGTAATGAATAACATTGAAAAGAACCTATCGAAATACATGACTGTTGAATTTTGTAGTCGTGAAATAGATATTGATATCCCACTCGATACAAGATTAATGAATGATTCTGAAAAAATTAAGGAATTACTTGATGGGGAGAGAATACATATAATAGATAAAGTTGATAGTGAAGAATCTCATGAATTAGTAGCTCAGTTAAAACAGTTTTTATATCCTTGTTATATCACTGATGAAAAGTTGATTACAGATTCTCGGAAAATAGAGAAAAAACCCGCTTTAAATTTGAGAATTATTCATGATGAGTCTTATTACCAAGAAAATAAACTCACAGATCAATATAAAAAATCTGATCATCAAATACAACGTCAAAATATTACCCTAGAATCCTATAGACAATCAGATGAAAAAGGATGGAAAAATATTGTCAAAACAAGTATTAAAGAATTACTTATCAAACGTGATCTTCGTGCTGAAAAAATAACTTTGTTTGATTGGTGTAAACTCAACACCACAGGAGATTGGACTTTTGCGGCTTGGGATCAAGAAGAAAATGAGGCACAAAGTCATGTTGTGTTTATGAAAATTAAACCAAATGGAGAGTTTACATTTCATACAAAAGAAAAGATTAGTCTATGGAACTGGCAGGAATTTGAAAAATATAAACAATTTATGATAGATAGCAATTCTGCAGAGAACAAGAAAATTAGGAATTTGGAAGGATTAGTTATCTCTGATACTGGTGAAATCAATCAGATATTTAGAACTGATGAAATTTCTCTTCCTAATCTTCCTGAAATTGCACAAATTCTGGATGAATTGGAAAGTGAACTTCTTGAAAATCAACGTACTGCAAATGATTTAGCTGATATAGTGGAGGAGTTTTTACAAGTATCATCTGAACTTGATCAGGAAAAGTTTAATCTATTTTCAGAAGAACTCAGGGAAAGAGGAAGTGAAACTATATCAAAAGCATATTTATATTCTTTAATTGGCCAATATTTAGGAACAAAAAGGAAACAGAAAGATAAAGAAATTAATGTTAGTATCACCAAAGAAGCTATTAGTTTTAGGGATTACCTTTTAGAAAAGCATCAAATTAGGTTAAAGTTTCCCCAAGATAATCAAACTAAAGATGATTTATTTGATCCTTATTTTAATATTAAATATTTTGAACAAACTGAAAACCTGGCTTATTATTGTGTTGGTAGCAGAAAAGAACAGTTACAATTTTCCTTTAAAGATGCTTGTCATTTACGCCAAATAGTAGCAGTAAATGGATCAAAATTAATATTTAAAGAACTCCTTCCGACGATGGATGTTGATTTTGTTCGCACTGGACAAAGTACAGTTATTCCTTTTCCATTTAAGTATATTCGGGAATATCTCAATCTTGGGGAAGGTAAATAACTAGGATAATGGTTAATTGAGAGAGGATGAAATCTCTATTTTCATCCTGTTAATCCTATAATCCTGGACATCCTGATTCCGACAATTTTATCTGCGTTTATCTGCGTTTATCTGCGTTCAATTAATTTTTGACCTATTAACCTCAACGGCTGAGAATCGGAAACTAAATACTTAAATCATCCCCAAATCACCATAAAATAATTAACGCGGTATTTCCCAGAGAAAAATTCAATGACATTATTACAAAACCAAGTCGCAATTGTAACAGGAGCATCCAGAGGTATTGGACGTGCGATCGCTCTCCAACTAGCATCCCAAGGCGCAAAAGTTGTAGTCAACTACGCCAGTTCCAGCACCGCAGCAGAACAAGTAGTAGCAGAAATTACAGCAGCAGGAGGAGAAGCGATCGCCCTCCAAGCAGATGTTTCCCAAGCAGATCAAGTAGATACACTGATCAACACAACCATAGAAAAATTTAACCGCATTGATATCTTAGTCAACAATGCAGGTATTACCCGCGATACATTGTTATTAAGAATGAAACTAGAAGACTGGCAAGCTGTTATAGACCTCAACTTAACAGGTGTATTTTTATGTACAAAAACCGTCAGTAAAATCATGCTCAAACAACGTTCTGGCAGAATTATCAACATTGCGTCTGTATCCGGACAAATGGGCAATCCAGGACAGGCAAACTACAGCGCCGCCAAAGCAGGTGTGATTGGTTTTACCAAAACCGTCGCCAAAGAACTAGCTACCCGTGGTATCACCGTTAACGCCGTAGCACCAGGCTTTATCAAAACTGACATGACCAGCGATATCAAAGCTGATAACATATTACAATTTATTCCCTTGGGGCGGTTTGGTGAACCAGAAGAAATTGCTGGTATGGTGAGGTTTTTAGCAGCTGATCCCGCCGCAGCTTACATTACAGGTCAAGTCTTTAACGTCGATGGTGGGATGGTTATGTAAAGAAGGTGACAGGTGACAGGTGACAGGTGACAGTTAAGAGGGAATAGGGAATAGGAAATAGAAAAATCTTCATTCTGACTCCTGACTCCTGACTCCTGACTCCTATTGTAATTACGAATTACCATGTATTCTTTGTAACACTGTAGCACCTAACAGCAGAACAATACTAGCAGCAGAAGCCAGGATCACAGGTAAAGTCATACCTTGTACCGTCATAGCCAGTACATTAAAAAACAAGGTGACAGACCACAAAGTAAAAGCCGCCCGACGTTGGGAAAAACCCCAGTCCAGCAAGCGGTGATGTAGGTGATCCTTACCGGGTGTACTCAAAGGGTTTTTGCCGGCTAAAAGTCGCCTAATAAAAACCTGAGTAGTATCTAAAACTGGCAACATCAAAAATAAAACCGTTGGTATCAGCGCAAAAACTGTACTTTGTTGCAACTTGCCTAAAATGCTAGTGGCAGCTAGAACATAACCGAAAAAATACGCCCCCGCATCACCCATAATGATCCGTGAAGGATGAAAATTGTGGCGTAAAAAGCCCAGTGCAGCACCACCCAAAGCAGCTAATACCAGGGTTGCTGCTGCTCGATTATCAAACTGAGCAGAAACTCCCAACAAACTCATGGCCGTAATAAAACTGATCCCGCCGGCTAAACCATCCATCCCATCCATCAAGTTAATAGCATTGGTAATACCCACTACCCATAAAACTGTTAAAGCCATTGACAGCAAGGAGTCAATAGGAGTACCAAAAGTAACTTTCACACTGATACCATTAGCCACCAACAAAAGGGCTGTGATCATTTGCGCCCACAAACGCACAGAAGGAGGTAAGCCAAATTGATCATCAATAAAGCCAACCAAGACGAGAATAGAACCGCCCAGCAAAATTGTTAGTACCTGAGCCAATACACCTTGAAGTTCAATAGGTCGTAGCAGACTAGCAACGACCACAGCCGCAATAACACCGGCATAGATAGCCAAACCTCCCGCATTAGGTAAAGGTTCTCGGTTAAGTCGTCGGGCGTTTGGTTGATCAGCCCAACCTACCCGCAAAGCAAATTGACGGATAGTCGGAATTAAACGCCATGTAACCAGCCAAGCCAAAATAAAAGTAAATACTACCGCCAACCAGCCGGAGCCGCTAGGGTTAGCAATGCCAAGGGATTTAAGGGAGTTGTCTAAATTCATCTCCCGATACAATCATTAGTGCTAATGTCCAAAATAATTATCACCTGTAATCTTAATCAATTTTTTATTGTTATTTGTTAAATTCAATAGTTGGAATAGTTAGCACTCCTGTCTTGTGAGTGCTAAATTGTCTAATGGAAGAGATAGAGACAACAAACATGGCTAAGATTATTTCATTTGATGAGGAATCACGGCGATCGCTAGAAAAAGGCATTAACGCCTTAGCGGATGCAGTTAAAATCACCTTGGGACCAAAAGGCCGCAACGTCCTGTTAGAAAAAAAATTTGGTATACCCCAAATTGTCAACGACGGTATCACCGTTGCCAAGGAAATTGAACTAGAAGATCCTTTAGAAAACACTGGCGCAAGACTGATCCAAGAAGTGGCATCTAAAACCAAAGATACCGCAGGTGATGGAACTACAACCGCCACAGTTTTAGCACAGGCATTAGTTAAAGAAGGACTCAAGAACGTCGCTGCTGGTACAAACCCCATTGCCTTAAAACGGGGTATAGATAAAACCGTTGAAGCATTGGTAGCAGAAATTGCCAAGATAGCCAAACCAGTAGAAGGAAGTGCGATCGCTCAAGTTGCCACAGTTTCCGCCGGTAACGATGAAGAAGTCGGCAATATGCTGGCCGAAGCAATGGAGAAAGTCACCAAAGATGGTGTGATCACCGTTGAAGAATCCAAATCCTTAACTACCGAACTAGAAGTAGTAGAAGGGATGCAAATTGATCGTGGTTATATTTCTCCCTACTTCATCACCAACAACGACCGGATGACAGTAGAATTTGAAAACGCCCGCATCCTCATCGCCGACAAAAAAATCAACGCCATTCAAGATTTAGTACCTGTACTGGAAAAAGTAGCCCGTTTAGGTCAACCTTTATTAATCATTGCTGAAGATATCGAAGGTGACGCTTTAGCAACCTTGGTAGTCAACAAAGCACGGGGAGTTTTAGCCGTTGCTGCCATTAAATCCCCTGGTTTTGGCGAACGTCGCAAAGCCTTATTACAAGATATTGCCATTCTCACCGATGGACAGATGATTTCTGAAGAAATTGGTTTGAGCTTGGATACAGCTACCTTAGAAATGCTGGGTACAGCCCGGAAAATCACCATTGACAAGGAAAACACCACCATTGTCTCTGGTACTGACAACAAACCAGAAGTACAAAAGCGCATTGCCCAAATTCGCAAACAGTTAGAAGAAACTGATTCTGACTACGATACAGAAAAACTGCAAGAACGTATTGCCAAATTAGCCGGTGGTGTAGCAGTAATTAAAGTGGGAGCAGCCACAGAAACCGAACTCAAAGATCGTAAACTGCGGATTGAAGACGCTCTCAATGCCACCAAAGCCGCAGTAGAAGAAGGTATCGTTCCTGGTGGTGGTACAACCTTAATTCACCTGTCTACAAAAGTAGATGCAATTAAGGACAGCCTTGATGCCGAAGAAAAAATTGGGGCTGACATTGTACAAAGATCCCTAGAAGCACCTTTACGCCAAATCGCAGATAATGCTGGTGCAGAAGGTTCTGTCATTGTTTCCAAAGTCAAAGACACCGATTTTAACATCGGCTACAATGCTGCTACCGGAGAATTTGAAGATTTAATCGCCGCAGGTATTATTGATCCTGCTAAAGTTGTTCGTTCTGCATTGCAAAACGCCGCTTCTATTGCGGGTATGGTTTTAACCACCGAAGCAATAGTAGTAGAAAAGCCTGAAAAGAAAGCTGCTGCTGCACCTGACGCTGGCATGGGCGGCATGGGCGGCATGGGCGGTATGGGCGGTATGGGTGGTATGGGTGGTATGGGTGGTATGGGTATGTTCTAATTACCACTTTCTCAAATCAATCGCCATCAGTAAATTTTAATTTTTTTTACAGTTTGTCTTTACCAAAAGACAAACTTTTTTTGTCAAAATTTAGGAATTTGGCTGTGAATTTAGATCCTATGTCTTATTTACCAGCAATCTGCTGTAAATTAGTAAATTATCGTCAGCATTCAGCCGTCGGTTTCCATCGGTTTCCATCAGCAAGAGCCTAAAAAACATCAATACTAACCTGTAGCTTTCTCTTATTAACAGTTGTGAAATTTGACAACATTCTGCTCATTTTCAGACAAATCTATCTAACTGTAGGTAAAAGCTAATTACTGATTACTGATAGCTGAATACTTACAAATTATCAAATAGGAGAGCATCCTAAATTTTGTAAAAATAAATATTATATGCAATGTACCACACTGCCTCCTCCAGACTTCAGAGGGCAACCACAGGGGGTTGCCCCTACGACTCCTGACTCCTAGCCCTTGACAAAAAAACTTTTTCAGCAAGATAAATATTAAGGTGAGATTTAATGGCTAAAAAACATCGTCAGCTACCCAAACTCATAAATAAAGTCATCAACCAAGAAAAAGTAAACAAGCCATTTGACCAAACATACTATCATGAACCAGGAACTGTTCCAGGTACAATCATCATTGATGAAAATGCTGAACAACCAAATATTTTCTTAGTTGACTATAACCAAACTAGCCTCACTCAAACACAAATAAAATATCCAGAAGAATGCAGCAATTACTTGGATACAGAATCTGTTTCTTGGGTAGATGTACAAGGTTTAGGCAACAAAGAGATTATTCACCGTTTGGGGCAAACTTTTGATTTACATCCTCTGATTTTAGAAGATGTTTTCAATATGGGGGAACGCCCAAAAATTGAAGATTATGAAGACCAATTAGTGATTATTGCTCGTATGGTTGTGCCTAATCCCAATCATGGTAGTTTTTATAGTGAACAAGTCAGCTTAGTTTTAGGTAGACATTATTTATTGACAATTCAAGAAGAACCTGAGCATGATTGTTTTGATAGTGTGAGGATGAGAATTGACAGAGGTAAAGGAATTATTCGCCGACAAGGAAGTGATTATTTAGCGTATTCTTTGTTAGATGCAATTATTGATGGATTTTTTCCTGTTTTAGAATTGTATGGAGAACGCATTGCCGAATTAGAAGAAGAGGTAATAGTTAGTCCAAATCCCCAAACACTAAAACAAATATATCAAATTAGGCGAGAATTATTACAACTACGAAGAGCTATTTGGCCACAAAGAGATGCGATTAATTCTTTGATTCGTGATAGTAGTAAATTAATTAGTGAGGAGGTGAGAATTTATTTGAGAGATTGTTATGATCATGCGGTACAAGTTATGGATATGGTGGAAACTTACCGAGAATTGGCATCGGGATTAATGGATGTCTATCTGTCAGCGGTTAGTAATAAAATGAATGAAATCATGAAATTACTCACTGTTGTTTCATCAATTTTTATCCCTTTAACTTTTGTGGCGGGAATATATGGAATGAATTTCAATACCGAAAAATCACCATATAATATGCCGGAATTAAATTGGTATTGGGGTTATCTGCTATGCTTGGGATTAATGGCAGTAATTGCTGGTGGGTTAATTTTCTTTTTTTGGAGACGGGGTTGGCTTGACAATTCATTTGAAATCAATCAAAAATAAAGTTTGCGAATTTTCCAAGGAGTTATTAGTAGTTTTATGGCAGTACAAAGTGGCGATCAAAATCTTCTTGTTTTGATGGTTTATATCCTGGGGATATATTACACATTCAATCGCATGATTGAATCTGTAGATGACATGGTGGTGTTAAATTTCCAAAAGAGTGCTGTTGAAGAACAATTGAAAGAACAAAATCTAGATGAAAAAATTGGGATTTCTTTTAAAACAGATAGGTATTCTTTGGAGAAATTAAAAGACAACTTGAAAGAATTATCAATTAGCATTGATAATAAATCAGAAGGTTTAGCTGTATATGTTGACTGGGATAATAGTTCTTGGGTCATTGAACATAGCAAAAAATCTCGCCGTGTGATTCGCAAATCTCCAGACCTCAGCCGCGACTTAGCAATACCACAAGTTCCTACGATTATTGCTCCTAAGAAAACAATTTCTGAAAGTGTGACAGCAGAAGATATTTTAAAAAGAGACAAAGAAACAGGAACATATCAACCTGGAGAACCTTTAATTGATATAGTTGCCATGAAAGATCAAAAGCCTTTTAAGGGTTTGTATAAAGATTTTATGGATGGTAAAAAGAAAGTAGAATTTTCTTTTCAACTGGTATTAAGAATATCAGAATTGCGTGTGGGTTTAGCTCCGGGTGTGAATGTTCCTCCTATCTCCATTATCAATTGTCCTTTCACTATCGAGAAACTTCCTTGGACCTATGCTCTACCCTGGAACAAGACACGGTGATGAAGATGAGGAAATGGGGAAAAAATTCTTTACGTAGGCATTCAGCCGTCAGCTATCGGCAAAACTCACAAAAAACACAAATCTCAGCCTGTAAATTTCTCTGCTTAAAGCCTATGTAATCTAGTAAAATTCTGATTTTATTAGCAGCTAGTCTACTTACATCTGAAAGCTGATTAGTGATTACTGATTACTGATAGCCGAATACTTACTTCTTTACCTACTCCCTGTTCCCTGTTCCCTGTTCCCTATTCCTTGATAACTGAATAACACAGAACGGGCGATTAAAGCTTAAACTAGATATGGGAGAGAGTAGGCGCAGGTGGTTGCGGATCAGTCATTAAGATTGGTTTGAGGAAAGTCCGGACTCCCGAAAGACCAAACTTGCTGGATAACGTCCAGTGCGAGCGATCGTGAGGATAGTGCCACAGAAAGATACCGCCAACCAATTTTAGATTGTAGATTTTAGATTTTGGATTGAATTGAAAATCTAAAATCCAAAATCCAAAATCAAAAATTAGTTGGTAAGGGTGCAAAGGTGCGGTAAGAGCGCACCAGCAACGTCGAGAGGCGTTGGCTCGGTAAACCCCGGTTGGGAGCAAGGCCGGAGGAACTACGGTTGGTCTTTTACCAGTTCCGGGAAATGAGCGCCGCTAGAGGTGTTTGGTAACAAACATCCCAGATAGATAACCACCCTCGCAAGAGAACAGAATCCGGCTTATGTCCTACTCTCTCTTTTTTAGTCATTAGGTATTGGTTATTAGTCATTAGTTATTAATGATTTAAGTACATAGGTGGGAAAAAACCAACCCAAGTACAAAAAAGTAAATTCACCCAAACCCTCTTGCCTCTTGCCTGTCATAACGACAATTTTTAACGCCGATCTAGTTAGTTGCACATATTTACTATCTTGTTTTAATGTCCCGCGTTTATCCTCGCCGTCAACGGCAACTTGAAAGTTTAGTCCAAAAGTTAGGTTTATCACCAGATAGCCCCATCAAGTGGCCGTTACTGGACTTGGCGCTAACTCACGCCACTGTTTCTGAGTCAGCAAATTATGAACAGTTGGAATTTGTCGGTGATGCAGTTGTGCGCCTGGTGTCCGCTGTGGTGTTATGGGAAAATTATCCCGACTGTGCTGTGGGAGATTTTGCGGCTATTCGTTCGGTGTTGGTGAGCGATCGCATTCTCGCTAAATTAGCCAGAGAATATGGTTTAGAATTATACTTATTAGTTGCTGGTAGTGCTACTGCTGATCTTGTTGGTCAAGAGTCACGTCTAGCAGATGCTTTTGAAGCTGTTCTGGGGGCGCTTTACCTCAGCACTCATAATTTAGACCTCATTCGTCCTTGGTTAGATCCTCACTTTCAAGACCTAGCAAGAGAAATTCGCCTTGATCCGGCTAGATTAAACTATAAAGCGGCTCTACAAGAATGGACACAGGCACAATTTAAAGTTTTACCAGAGTATCGAGTGATAGAAGTTAATCAACCCCACCGTAGTCATGAACGTTTTGTAGCTGAAGTTTGGTTACATGAGAAAATGTTAGGACAAGGTAAGGGACGCTCTATTAAAGCTGCTGAACAAGCTGCGGCTAAAGTAGCTTATTTAGCAATTACTGAAGAGGTGACAGGTGACAGGTGACAGGTGACAGTAAAGAGAGTTAGTAGAAATTCTGAGTGCGTTAACTACATCCCTCCAGCAAGGTGGTAAATCTATCAAAATCAGTGAAGCTATCAGCAATCTGTAAAATTTAGTAAAATTTAGTAAAATTTAGTAAATTTTAATTTCAAATTAAGAATTGACCACAGTAATCACGCTTATTTTATGTGTAGATTAAAGTTGGATAGGAATAATGTAGAAAACTACCGAAATCTACTGACAAAAACTTATGACATCCAATCCCGCAAATATCACATCTCTCACTGAGTTTGTAAAACTTAACTCTCCAGCTATATTTATCACTGATGCTCATCCAGACTTGGTGAAAGAAATACAGCAACTCCTGAAAATAGAAGCAGATGGAAAAGTCGGACCAATCACCAAACAAGCATTTTCTGAATTTAAAGCATTACAACAATTAGAATATCCCTTGGGTTTAGGAGTCAGCACCGCTAAGGAATTACTGGAACTAAAAGATAAAGAAGAAACAGCAGGAGACAAAGAAGAAACTAATACCTCAGAAATCAAAGTTAATACCAATGCCGGATCACGTACAGGCGCGACTATGAAACTTCCTGGAGGTGAAATAGTCTATGCCAACCAATATATTGTTGAGGGTGTTCCTTTAACCTGGGGTGAAGTTACCAAAAATTGTACTCGTGTTCCTACCAGTTCTGAATATGTAGCAAATGCAATTAAAGTCGCAAGAACTTGGGGACCAGTGAGAGAAAAATTTGGTTCACCTATTAGTATTACATCTGGTTATCGTCCACCCGCTGTCAATAGAGCAGTTGGAGGCGCTCGTAATAGTCAGCATCTCTACTTCCGTGCCATAGATATGATACCAATGAACAGAGATTTTAGAAAACTTTGGGATGTGCTAAAAGCTTCTCAATTTTCTGGTTTAGGAGATGCTGTTTTTATGGGTAGAAATAAGGGATTTTTCCATGCTGACATCAGACCAGGTGGCAGAGTAATCTTTCCCTATTAAATAACCCCATTTATTAGATACACAATGAACCTAAAGCCCCCCTTTTTAAGGGGGGTTGGGGGGATCAAATCATTTACAAGGAAACAGAGTAATGGTTTTATCTGCACTTCCAGCAGCTAAAACTTTACCATCGGGACTAAAAGCAACAGAGTAAACTCCATCATCAGCACATTTGACACTGGAAATTTCCACCCCACTATCTACAACCCATAACTTCACAGTTTTATCTTGACTGGAACTAGCTAAAATCTGACCATTGGGACTAAAAGCAACAGAATAAACAGCTTCAGAATGTCCTGTTAAAGTTTTAAGTTCCTCACCAGTTTCTACATTCCACAATTTCACAGTTTTATCATTACCAGCACTTGCTAAAATCTTACCATCACAACTAAAAGCTAAAGCATTAATCGCACCAGTAAACCAATCAGAACTTACCGTTAAAGTTTTCACTTTGTTTTCAGCTAATTGTACAATCCTAATTGTTCTATCATTATTACCTCCCCCACTCGCTAAAATTTTTCCATCTGGACTAAAAGCTACACACAAAACATCATCTGTATGACCTTTAAAAGAGTAAATTTCTTTTCCTTGTTCTAAAGACCAAAGTTTGACTGTTTTATCTTTACTACCACTAGCTAAAATTTTGCCCAAGGGACTAAATACAACTGAGTTAACCTTCTCTTCATGTCCTATAAAAGTGAAAAGTTCTATTCCTGTATTTACATCCCACAATTTAATAGTTTTATCATTACTTACACTTGCTAATATTTTACCATCGGGACTAAAAGCAACTGAGTTAATACCTCCAGTCCAAGCAGAATCTTTATGTCCTGCAAAAGTACGATGTTGTTGAGTTGTTAAATCCCAAATTTTGATAGTTTTGTCATCACTTCCACTAGCTAAACTCTTACCATCAGGACTAAAAGCAACTGAAGAAACTTTATATTCATGACCTTTTAAAGTTCCTACAAATAATAATTTGTCGGTGTTTTCTGATGATGCAGATGTAGTAGTAATTGCTTGATTAAATTCGATGTTGACGGGAGAATTTTGTCCTGTTTGAACATCTGATTGAACATTTGATTGATTTGGTTTCTCCAGCGGTCTGATTAAAGAATCAAATAAAGAATCAAATGTGATTAAAGCATCAAATGAAGTATCTAATACTTTTAAGGATTCATGTACAGAATCAAAAATATCATTGAATCTAGAATTTTCACTGTTTTGATTTTGTTTAACTTGATCAAAATCTTCAACTTGTGTAGCAAAAGCTTGATTTAATTGCTGAATGGAATTAGCCATATTTTCACAGCGAGAATTAATATCAGTAAGTTGGTGACTAAGTTGGGTAAATTCTAAACTTTGATGTTTTTGATTTTCTCTTAATTCTGCTAATTCTTGTTGATTAATTTCACTCCAATTTTTCAAAGATGTCTCAATTTGTTCAATCTGAATTAATTGCGAATTAACAACTTCAATGTTTTGCATTTTTTCATTAATCTGCAAAACTTCCGATTGGATTTCTTGGACAATCTCTAATTTTACACCTTGTTGCTGAATCTGTTCATGTAAATTTTGCAGAGAATTATCTAATTGATTTAAACGATGATTAAGATTTTGAATTTGTTGAGGAAAATTGTTAATTTCTGTGAGTAATTTTTGGATTAATGCTTCAATTTTTTTGTCAATAAGTTGGTTTATCTGTTGTTTCCAAGCTTCTATTTTTTGTAACCGATCATTGGATGAGTTTATGGATGTATTCATAGTTTCATTTAGTTGGTAAAATTGATCTGTTTTATCTGTGATATTTTCCAGACTTGTTTGTAATTCTGCAATTTGTTGTTGTGATTGAGAATAATTAAACTGGGAACGAGTTGCTATATTTGCTATAATTAAAATTAAGGGAATGACTGCATAAACCACTTGTTGAGTGAAAGTTGCAGCGATAGTTCCCAACACTACTAAACCCAAATAAACATACGCGCTAATTTCTAGCCATTGACGTTTGCTCATTATTCTGAATAATAATACTATTCATTCAGTATATTTATGCAAAAAGGTTATTGTCAAGAGTTAAATTGGTTAAATTAATTTAAGACAAATTGAAAAAAAAGAATATTCGCAGTTTTCATAAATCATTTTTTGCTCTCTTCCCAGTCCCCAGTCCCCAGTCCCAAATTTGCTATAATCTAATAAATATGATACGATAAGTAGTTCTCGAAAACCGTGCTGGGTGAAGAACGTAGATAGAAAACTCAGCACATCTACACACTCAGCACAACAAAGTTTAGTTTATGGCATTGCCAATTGTAGCAATTATCGGTCGCCCCAATGTGGGCAAATCCACTTTTGTAAATCGTTTAGCCGGAGATCAAACGGCAATAGTTCATGATGAACCTGGTGTAACACGCGATCGCACTTATCGACCAGCATTTTGGCAAGATCGGGAATTTGTCGTAGTTGATACAGGCGGTTTAGTATTTAACGATGATACCGAATTTCTGCCTTTGATTCGTCAACAAGCAATGACAGCACTTTCAGAAGCTTGTGCAGCAATATTTGTAGTTGATGGGCAAACAGGTTTAACACCAGCAGATGAGGAAATTGCGCTATGGTTACGGCAACAAAAAGTACCCGTATTACTGGCTGTGAATAAATGTGAATCACCAGAACAAGGTATGATTCAAGCCAGTGAATTTTGGGAATTAGGATTAGGAGAACCTTACCCGATTTCTGCCATTCATGGTAGTGGTACTGGTGATATTCTTGATGAGTTAATCAAATACATTCCCCAAGTTCAAGACCTAGAGGAAAATACAGAAATTAAAGTTGCCATTATTGGCCGTCCCAACGTTGGAAAATCGAGTTTATTAAATGCTTTTGTGGGTGAAGAACGGGCAATAGTTAGCCCCATTTCAGGAACTACCCGCGACACAATTGATACTTTAGTCGAACGGGATGGACAAACTTACCGCTTAATTGATACTGCGGGAATCCGTAAAAAGAAACACATAGATTACGGTACTGAATTTTTCAGTATTAACCGCGCTTTTAAAGCCATTCGTCGCTCCGATGTGGTTTTATTGGTTTTAGATGCTTTAGATGGAGTCACAGAACAAGATCAAAAACTAGCTGGGCGCATTATTGAAGATGGACGCGCTTGCATCATCGTCGTTAACAAGTGGGATGCGGTAGAAAAAGACTCTTACACTATCTATGATTATGAAAAGAGTTTAGAAGCACGTTTGCACTTTACCGAATGGGCAGATACAATTTTTGTTAGTGCCATGACAGGTCAAAGGGTAGAAAAGATTTTAGAATTGGTGAATAAAGCTGCTGAGTCACACAAACGCCGTGTTAGCACTTCCGTAGTGAATGAAGTTCTCACAGACGCAGTGAGTTGGCATTCCCCACCAGCGTCACGCAGCGGTAAACAAGGTAAAATCTATTATGGTACGCAAGTGAGTACCCAACCGCCCACATTTGCCTTATTTGTCAACGATGCTAAACGCTTCAATGACAATTATCGACGGTACATAGAAAGACAGTTTCGCAAACAATTGGGTTTTGAAGGTACACCAATTCGCGTATTATGGCGGAGTAAAAAAGTCCGGGAAATGGAAGTTGGTAGTGTCAACCGCGCAACTCGCGTGTAATAGTAGTCATTATTCAGAGGTCATTCTCAGCAATGACTAATGACTAATGACCAATGACTAATGACTAAATATGGACTTATTGCGATCGCTCCCACTCGGATTATATTTAGAAGAACCGCAAACTTGGCTACATAAATTAGACCCACGAGTTAAGTTAGTTTGGTTGTTAAGCTTTCTCACCAGCTATGTAGTTGCTAACAACTATTGGCGGGTACTACTGGTAATAATGTTAATTATTTTTACCCTATTTGCCAAAATTCCCCTAAGAGTATGGCGGCAACAAATGGGCTGGTTGCTAGTGCTATCATTTATGGTATTGGCGATCGGTTCGATCAGCCCTGACGGATACAGTATAAATTATCAACCACGCCTACCAGCCAATGAACAAATTTTAACTCAACGACCAACTGCTAAAGAAAACAAAGCGCGTTCAGAAATAGTAGATAGTAACAAAGAATATAGTTATGTGCTATTTCATCAAGGACCAATAAAAGTAAATCGTCGTTCTTTGGATTTAGCAATTAGCTTGAGTACAATAGTATTTAGTTTAATTTACAGCACTAATTTATATTTACTGACAACCGCACCAGAAGAAATTACATCTGGGATGGAAAGCTTAATGCAACCGCTGAGAAAATTCAAAATTCCAGTTACAGAAATAACCCTCACTTTAACTTTATCTTTGCGGTTTATTCCCTTAGTTTTAGAAGAGATTCAAAACCTAGTACGTTCTGTAATGACAAGAGCAATTAACTGGAAAAAGCTAGGATTAAAAGGAGGTGCAAAAGTTTGGTTAATAGTGATAGAAAGACTATTAGAAAATTTGTTATTAAGAGCCGAACAAATGGCAAATGCTATGATGGTAAGAGGTTTTACCAGTCCTAACGAACATCAAGTCAAATGGCAAGAATTAAAATTAAAAACAGGTGATTGGGTAGCTATAGGAATTTTAATTGTATTTTGGGGATTGAGGATAGCCTTTGGAACAGAAGTTTCTTAATGTAGATGAAAAGCACAAGCTGATAGAGAAATAATTTCCCAATCTAAAATCTAAAATCCAAAATCTAAAATTGTCAAAGGAGTTCAAAAAATGACTTCTATCTTTCCCGGAATGAACCCATATTTAGAACACCCAGACTTATTTCCTGGACTACATCACTTATTAATTAGCGAAATTGCCAGATTTTTATCACCTCAACTGCGTCCTAAATATCGAGTTGCCGTAGAAGTGAGAACCTATGAAACCATAGATGATAGTTCGTTATTAGTAGGTATTCCTGATGTGATCGTGAAAAGTCGGCAAAATGTCAGTGAAACCAAAAATACAAATGTTGCTGTTGCTGCACCTGCACCAAAATCTGTAACAGTTACCGTACCAATGCCAATTAATATTAAAGAAGGATATTTAGAAGTTAAAGAAGTTGGAACAGAGAAATTAATTACCACAATTGAAATTCTTTATCCTACTAATAAACGTTCAGGTAAAGGAAGAGAAGCATATCAAGAAAAACGGCAACAAGTATTAGGTAGTCGTAGTAATTTAGTAGAAATTGATTTACTAAGCAAAGGCGAACCCATGCCCATGTTTGGTGATAATATTGAAAGTGATTATCGAATTTTAGTGTGTCGTGGAAATCGCCGTCCTCAAGCAGATTTATATGCTTTTAATATACAAGATATAATTCCAGTTTTTTCTTTACCTTTGCGTGTAGGTGATAGTGAACCAGTAATAGATTTGAAAGCCTTGTTAAATCAGGTCTATGAGATTTATGATTATGATTTGGTCATAGATTATAGTCAAGAACCAGTACCAGCACTTGCAAAAGCAGATGCAGCTTGGGCAGATGAGTTATTACGGGATCAACTGTTGAGGTAGCATATTTTTAACGGGAGAAATACTGACTTCGTTCAAGTTTATTCCTTTAGATGGATGCTTAAATTACTGAAAATCTATATATTAATTACATATTTTACCCTGAGTGAAGTCTGGGCTTGGGTTCCCTTCCAAGCCTTTTTTGTATTTATTTAGTCAGGAGTCAAGGTGACAGGTGACAGGTGACAGGTGACAGGTGACAGTTTCAAGAGTTGGATACGAACGATTTTTTCTTTAAGTAGGAATTAAGTGCAAGGTTTTTCAATTGCCACCTCATAAAAGCTTGCACTTTTTGAAAGTCAAAATAGCTAAAACCCTTTACCTGTAAAGTTTTCAGATTTATATGGCTAACGCCACGCTACGCTATCAGCAAGCCCTACTTAAAATAGCCGGGTGAATAATAATTTAAGTTGAATAGATTAATAGTAATTATAACCAAATTTCTGGTAAATAGGTGGCTTTTGTTTTTCTTGAATGATGTAGTTAATTTATGCGTCCTCCCTTGATCTATAGTTTACTTTTTTTGTTTTCATTGATCATGATTATTATTTGGTGGCCTGTTAATGATTCTAATTGCGGACTTGTAACTGTACTCAAATTAAAAAAACAAAATTTCCAAGTGCAAGCTAAACAGGTGATGGTTAAACCTTGGCTGGGTGAACATAATGTATATGGTATATTTCAAGTTCCTGATGAATACAAAGAAAGCCAATTTTTTATGTTATCAATTCCAGGCGATCGCAAATACTGTTCTCGTCCTTTTGGACATCGCCAAAATTATGATGATGTTTTTGCCGAACCAGGAACACATTTAATTAGAAGATATATCAGAACTCGCATTGCTGTGAAAATGATATTTCAAGGTTTATATTTTCAACTAAATAATCCCCAAAACTGGACTTTAACTTTTCCTAAAAAGTAATTATTCAGTTATCGGTAATCAGCCAATAGCCAATAAAGGCAAGTTTGACAGCTTGTCTTTTGACAAATTTGTCAATATACATTAAGTTTTTCCAGTAAACAACATCAATGATAATTGATAATTGATAATTGATAATTAGGTTTCAAATGAGGATTTCAACCCCAGATGAAACCGATCTGTCTACCAAGGTAGGGGAATCAAACCTTTACAATTATGAATTATGAATTAATAACTCTTAATTAATATAGGACTCCTATTTGATTTTTGAAAACATATAATATATCATCAGATGATGTTAGATTTACTACTTATATCGCTCCTGGGTTTTTTGGGAAGTTTTGGACATTGCTTTGGGATGTGTGGACCTTTAGCAGTTGCTTTTTCCCTTTCCCATCAACAAAAAACCCAAAATTGGCAACAGCAAGTAAAATTTCATACTCTGTTAAATTTAGGAAGACTGTTAAGCTATACCCTAGTAGGTGCAGGTATTGGCGCTCTTGGTTCGGCACTGGTTGAAGGTGGACAATTAGCAGGTGTGGGTAGTGATTTACGCCGCTGGATAGCTATAATTACTGGTATTATGTTAATTTGGTTTGGTTTAGGACAAGTTAGACCAGACTTAATACCGCATATTCCCTTATTACACCCTTTGTTAAAAGGTAATTTACATAACCGTTTAAGTGCGGGAATGGTGAAACTATCTTTACATACAAAATGGTGGACACCAGCACTTTTGGGTATGACCTGGGGTTTAATGCCTTGTGGCTTTTTATACGCTGCTCAAATCAAAGCTGCTGCTACGGGTAATTTATGGCAAGGTGCAATTACCATGTTAGCTTTTGGTGTGGGAACTTTGCCGACGATGTTAGGAGTAGGTGTTTCCACTTCCTTAATGAGTAAAGATAGGCGCAGTCAGTTATTTCGCTTAGGTGGTTGGGTGACATTAATCATTGGCATCCTTACCCTATTGCGAACGGGTGATACAATGGTAGACTACAGTGGACACGCTGCCCTAATTTGCTTAATTTTGGCCTTAGTTGCTCGTCCTCTCAGTAGTTTGTGGCCATCACCCATGCGCTACCGTCGTGCTTTAGGAGTAGGGGCGTTTGTGCTATCGGTGGTACATACCATTCATAATATAGAACACTCTTTAGAATGGAATTTTGCTGCTGTTTGGTTCTTACCGCTAGAATTTCAATGGGCGATGGGTGCGGGTGCTGTAGCTTTAGTATTGATGAGTCCAGCAGCTTGCACAAGTTTTGATTTTCTGCAAAAGTCATTAGGTAAGCGTTGGCGACAAATCCATCTTTTGAGTGTTCCGGCTTTGCTGTTGGCTACTATTCATGTAGTATTAATTGGTTCTCATTATTTGGGGGCTTTAAGATTAACTTGGGGTAATAGATTAGCAGCGTTGTTATTGGTAATAATTACTTTGGGTGTTTTGTTAGTGCGATCGCGCTGGTTTTGGTCAATTTTAAGATTAGAAAAATTATATGTTACCCCAAAAAAAGGTGATAAATCAATTGAAAATTGAAAATTGAAAATTGAAAACTCCTGCCTTCAATTATGAATTACAAATTATTCCTACTTTTGTTATTTATAACATTTACATCTCTTCCTGTTGCTTCTGCTCATACTGTAAAAATATCCGGTGATATTGGTGGTACTATCCACATTGAACCTAATGATAATCCCCGTGCTGGTGAACCTGCGGCAACTTGGTTTGCTTTGACTCGTAAAGGTGGTAAAGTCTTACCTTTAAAAGACTGTGATTGTCAGTTGGCTATTTATGCAGAACCCCATACACCAGGAGAACCGGCGCTGCTTGAACCTCCTTTAAAACCCGTTGATGCTGAACGTTATCAAGGCATACCAGGAGCAGAAATAACTTTTCCCAAACCAGGAGTTTATGAACTGCAACTGAGAGGGAAACCAGCAACAGCAGAGAGTTTTCGACCTTTTGAGTTAAATTTTCAAGTTACTGTGGCAGCAGGTAAAGCAATAGCAACACCACAAGTAGTAGAAAATGTAATTGAAGATAATCAACAGAATAATCAACAACAAAATGCGGTTATAGGTTTTGTACAACCTATAATTATCGTAGCAATTTTACTTTTATCTATAGGGATTGTAGTTTTTGTAGTAAAAACACTGAAAAGAGGGTAATGGGTAATTGATAATTGATAATTGATAATTGATAATTGATAATTGGTAAGAATAAACTCTTGCCTTTTGCCTTTTGCCTTTTTCTGTCACCAATCACCAATCACCAATCACCTACTTATGCCTTTTTTGATGCCAGTTCCAGGCGTGAGTGACAATATTTTTGATATCAGGATATATAGGTTGCCAACCTAAGATTTTTCTGGCTTTTTCACTGCTACCAATGAGAGAAGGAGGATCACCAGGACGGCGATCGCATTCTTGAACTGATATATTTATTCCTGTCACTTCCTGGGCAGCAGCAATAACTTCTTTCACAGAAAAACCATTACCATTACCTAAATTGAAAACATTACTTTCACCACCTTGAAGCAAATATTCCAAACCTAAAATATGGGCATCAGCTAAATCAGAAACGTGAATATAATCACGAATACAAGTACCATCAGGAGTGGAATAATCAGTACCAAAAATAGAAATTGATTGGCGTTTACCTAAAGCTGTTTGTAATACCAAAGGAATTAAATGAGTTTCGGGATTATGATCCTCTCCTAATAAACCACTAGGATCAGCACCAGCAGCATTAAAATAACGGAAACATACAGATTTTAAACCGTAAGCGACATCAAAATCCGAGAGTATCCTTTCTACCATTAACTTAGTAGCACCATAGGGGTTAATGGGATTTTGGGGATGATTTTCAGTAATAGGGATAAATTTTGGGACTCCGTAAGTAGCACAGGTAGAAGAAAAGACAAATTTTTTAATAGACGCTGCCAGCATCGCTTCCAATAACGTCAAAGTTGCCACAACATTATTACGGTAATATTTATCCGGGTCAGTTACGGATTCACCCACATAGGCATAAGCAGAAAAGTGCATAACTGCTTCAATGTTGTGAGTTTGAAACAGATGATCCAACAGGGGACGATCTTCTATATCACCTTCAATGAGTTTTACCTGCAAAACCTGTTCTACCAAATCTCGATGGCCATAGACCAGATTATCCAAGATTAATACCTGATAACCCTCTTGCAGTAAGGCTTTCACAGCATGAGAACCGATGTATCCTGCTCCCCCTGTGACTAGGATGGTGGGGTTTTGCGTTGACATAATTTTTCCTTTCAACGAGTTGACGACGACTACTCAATTAATTTATGCCACTGGTGTTAGGTTAGTCTTTTGAAAAATTCCAAATAATACACTCAGTGTCAAAAATTTGCTCTAAAATCACTACGACGGTAGTCTGTGTGCGTGAGGTGAGAGTTATTTTTAAGTCAGTGATAAATTGCAGTTTGACGATAAAATAAACCCACTTATCTTATTCTCATAGACTAGCCGCACAAGAAAATTAGAGAGTTAATCTATGTTTCAATTACTCAGCCGGGTCTTACTGTGGCTATTAATTGGCGTTGTTGCCTATTCTTTGTTCCAAAGATTCTACCCAACAGTAAGCTTTGTTGGCCGATTTGTGTTAGGGATTGTGCTGGTTGTTTTAGCTTTGGCATTTTTTAATCCTGGTGAACCTGCGGTGGCTTCCCTGTGGCGGTTTATCTCGTTTCCTCTCAAACCTCTGGGCGCAGCCGCTTTAATGTTGATGCTTGCTGCCCAAAAAATTAAAGGTGGTGGCATAGAAAAACCAGGGGGATACTTGTTGGGTTGGGCGCTGACAATTTTGTTATTGTCGAGTACACCCGCTATTGCTTACTTTTTAGTTAGATCACCGGTTGCAGCTATATTGCCTCCTCCTGCATTGGTGGCAACAGTACCAGCTATTAACCTAGCTATTAACAGTGCCAATACCATCTCCGATGTGATGACTGCTGGCATCTTACCTGTGGGTGATGTGAACATCCCATCTTATCTACTACAAAATCCTCAAGCTATCAGTACAAGAGGGTTGCGTGTAGAAGACTTTGTACCTAATGCGGAAACTCTGCAACTCACAACCCAAGTTTGGGAAAGTTATCTTAATCAAATTTACGTTTTCTTACGTGGGCGCTCATGATCAGTAGGCAGAAGAGGCAAGGGGGCAGGGCGCAGGGGGAGAATATTTATCTTTTGCCTTTTGCATGAGTGCCTTTTGCCTTCTATTCCCTGTTCCCTGTTCCCTGTTTTCAATTTTGACTTTTGATTTGATCTTGCCCCATGCCTTTTGCCAGTTAGGATCACAAAGTGTACAATTGCTTAAATGGCACAATCTCGACGGCTTGCTAAACTCGGTAGTTACTTACGTCCCCATTGGCGAGAGACTGCTTTGGGCATTATTGCTTTATTGTCTGTCAATGGGTTGGGCGTTTATATCCCTTTGCTGATTCGCTCTGGGGTAGATACACTTTCCACAACTTTTAGCTTGGATCAGGTACTACGTTATGTAGTGATAATTATCGCCCTCAGTTCCGCAATGTGGATGATGCGGATGGCTTCTCGCATCTGGATTTTTGGTGTGGGTCGTCAGGTAGAATTTGAACTGAAACAGCGAATTTTTGAGCATTTACTCCAACTAGAACCGTTTTATTTTGCTAGTAATACTTCTGGTGATCTTATTAGTCGGGCTACTAGCGATGTGGACAATATCAGGAGGTTGTTGGGTTTTGCGGTATTGAGTTTAGCAAATACTTTTTTTGCTTATACTCTGACGCTGCCAGTAATGCTATCAATTAGTGTGGATCTGACTTTAGCTTCTCTGGCAGTTTATCCGTTTATGTTTTTGTTGGTGCATTTTTTTAGCGATCGCCTACGCACACAACAAGCTGCTGTCCAAGAACAACTTTCGGATATTAGCGAACTGATCCAAGAAGATATCAGTGGTATTTCTTTGATTAAAATTTACGCTCAAGAAGAAAATGAGCGTCGAGCTTTTCAAAAGAAAAATCAGGCTTTATTAACAGCTAATTTGACATTAGCTAAAACGCGCAGTACTCTATTTCCCCTCGTTGGTGGTTTAGCTAATATTAGTTCCCTAATTATTATTTGGTTGGGAACTATGCGGATATCTTCTGGTAATCTGGCTGTGGGTGATTTTTTGGCTTTATTGATTTATGTAGAGCGTTTAGTTTTCCCCACGGCTTTATTAGGTTTTACCATTACTGCTTACCAAAGAGGTGAGGTGAGTATTGATCGGTTAGAATCAATTTTTAGCATCACTCCCAAAATTCAAGATCCACCTGATGCTATTTCTCTACCCACAAATACAGTTAAAGGTGAAGTTACAGCCAAAAATTTTAGTTACACCTACCCTGGTGCTAATATCCCGGCTTTAGATGATATTAACTTTACTATTAAACGAGGGGAAGTGGTAGCAATTGTCGGGGCTATCGGTTGCGGAAAATCTACTTTGGCTAATGCTTTACCCCGGTTGTTGGATATTCAGGAAGGACAGTTATTTTTAGATGGTTTGGATATTACAAAAATAGCATTAAATGATTTACGAGGTGCGATCGCCTACGTTCCTCAAGATAGTTTTTTGTTTAGTACCACCATTAAAAATAATATCCGTTATGGCGACCCCATTAGTGAACAAGAAAGGGTAGAAGCTGTTGCTAATCTCGCTCAAATAGCTGCCGAAATTAATCATTTTCCCCAGGAATATGAAACAATTGTCGGTGAAAGAGGAATTACCCTTTCCGGTGGTCAGCGACAACGTACATCTTTAGCTAGAGCCATGTTAATTGATGCTCCAGTTTTAATTTTAGATGATGCTCTTTCCAGCGTTGATAATCAAACTGCTACCCAAATTCTGAAAAATCTCTCTAGCGGTACACAACAAAAAACCGTGATTTTCATTACTCATCAACTTTCAGCAGCGGCGACTGCTGATAGAATCATGGTCATGGATCATGGTAAAATTGTGCAAATTGGTAAACATTCAGAACTTGTGGAACAGTCAGGATTATATCAAAAATTGTGGAGTCAGCATCAAGTAGAGGAGTTACTACATTGAGTGACTACATTAAAGTAGCAAATTTTCCTCTAAGGGCGAAGCATTCGGGCGACCAATTATCAATTTTATGAACAGGTTATTTTCCCAGTGCTTCGCCCCTACGACTCCTGACTCCTATTCCTAACTAGCAACTTGGGTTATTTAATTTATTTATGACTTTATCCCCTTACCTTACTTCTCAATCAGATCCTCCTCTTCCCCCTTGGGAAAGCCTCCCCACAATGTATGATTTACCTAGTGAGAACCCAGAGGAAAAAGGTTTGCCAGACGAATTTCATTTTTTACAACCATTACTTTTATACCTGACTTTTCAACCTATAAACTGGCTTCCAGAATTGGTTTATAGTGCTGCTGATCTAAATCTTTATTATGATTTAGAGCATCCTTTATGGTATAAACGGCCAGATTGGTTTGGTGTAGTTGGTGTTTCTAGGTTATATAAAGGTGAAGATTTACGTTTAAGTTATGTGACTTGGCAAGAAACAGCAAATCCTTTTGTGGTAGTGGAATTATTATCTCCTGGGACAGAAGATGAAGATTTAGGTAACAAGCAAAGTCAAAAAGATAAACCGTCTACAAATAAACCTCCTACAAAATGGGAAGTTTATGAACGTATTTTGCGGATTCCTTATTATATTGTTTTTAGTCGTTATACCAATGAACTCCACGCATTTCATTTAGTGGGTGGTCATTATGAACCAATGAATTTAATTGATGGACTTTTACCAATGCCAGAGTTAGGTTTAAGTTTAGGATTATGGTCAGGTTCATTTCGTGGTATTTCTAAGTTATGGTTAAGGTGGTTTACTCTTGATGGAGAATTAATTCCTGAACCTACAGAAGAAGCTGCTGTTGCTCAAGAAAGAGCTATTGTTGCTGAACAAGAAGCAACTCAAGCAAAAAGAACAGCGGAAATACTAGCAGAAAAATTGCGTCAGTTAGGTGTTAATCCTGATGAACTTGATGATTAACGTCAGTAAATAATTAATTAAATATTATTTGTCAGAATCAGGATGTCCAGGATTTTAGGATTTACAGGATGAAAAAAGGAATTTAATCACTAAATACTTATAAGCGATTACCTATTAACGTAATTTGCCAGTTATGCAAGAAAGGCTAGAAAATGGCAATTGATTCTTTCTCCTGACTCGTGACTCCTGACTCCTATTCCTAACTAGCAACGTGGGTTATTTCATCTATTTATGACTTTATCCCCTCCCCTAACTTCTCAATCAGATCCACCCCTTCCTCCTTGGGAAAGCCTCCCCACAATGTATGATTTACCTAGTGAGAACCCAGAGGAAAAAGGTTTGCCAGACGAATTTCATTTTTTACAACCATTACTTTTATATCTAACTTTTCAACCTATAAACTGGTCTCCAGAACTTGTTTATAGTGCTGCTGACCTGAATCTTTATTATGATTTAGAGCATCCTTTATGGTATAAACGGCCAGATTGGTTTGGTGTAGTTGGTGTTTCTAGGTTATATAAAGGTGAAGATTTACGTTTAAGTTATGTGACTTGGCAAGAAACAGCAAATCCTTTTGTGGTAGTGGAATTATTATCTCCTGGGACAGAAGATGAAGATTTAGGTAACAAGCAAAGTCAAAAAGATAAACCTCCTACAAAATGGGAAGTTTATGAACGCATTCTGCGGATTCCTTACTATATTGTTTTTAGTCGTTATACCAATGAACTCCGCGCATTTCATTTAGTGGGTGGTCATTATGAACCAATGAATTTAATTGATGGACTTTTACCAATGCCAGAGTTAGGTTTAAGTTTAGGATTATGGTCAGGTTCATTTCGTGGTATTTCTAAGTTGTGGTTAAGGTGGTTTACTCTTGATGGAGAATTAATTCCTGAACCTACAGAAGAAGCTACTGTTGCTGCGGAAGAAGCTGCTAATGCTAAAGAAGAAGCTGCTGCTGCTAAAGAAAGAGCTATTGTTGCTGAACAAGAAGCAACTCAAGCAAAAAGAAAAGCGGAAATACTAGCCCAAAGGTTGCGTCAATTAGGCGTTAATCCTGATGAACTTGATGATTAACGTCAGTAAATAATTAATTAAATATTATTTGTCAGAATCAGGATGTCCAGGATTTAAGGATTTACAGGATTAAATCAGGATGGAAAAATTGATTAATTAATCTGTCACCTGTCACCTGTCACCTGTCACCTGTCACCTAATATTAAGAACCTTGATCCATAATCATATTCTGCACAATTGAAGCTGTAGCAGGTGCGAGTAAAACACCGTTGCGATAATGACCAGTGGCTAAAATCACATTACTATAATTAGCTAATTTCTCAATCACGGGTGCTGGTCTACCTTCAGGACGGGGACGCAGACCAGACCAAGTACGGAGAATTTTCGCCTCGGATAAATCTGGACAAAAGGCGATCGCTTGTTGTTTGACAGATTCTAACAATTCTTTTTTAGCTAAAATCTCATCTTCATTATTGGGAAATTCTACCGTAGCACCCACCCAATAGTCACCATTACCCATAGGTACAAGATGAACATCATTGCCAGTAATCACTGGTTGAAAGTCAGGATTGCCTAACACCCGTCCTAAACTTAAATATAAAGCTTGTCCTAAAACTGGGCGAATATTTACCTTATGATTTAATTGTCTAGTCAGTAAAGTTGAACCTAAGCCAGCAGTCACAATAAACCAATCTGCCTCAACTTTACCTTCTGAAGTTTCCATAAATTTAAGTTTTTCAGTAACATGGGGTGTGATCTGAACTATGTCAGTAGAAGGTGCTTGATGATTGCGTACAGCCACACCAAATTTAAATTTTACCCCATTGCGTTGCGCTGCATCTACCAAAGCTAAAGTTAAAGCCGTGGGGTTGAGTTGCAGGTCTTGGGGAGAATAAACAGCACCAATCACAGTAGGATTATTAACTTGTGGACAGAATTTTTCTAGTTTTTCCTTGTCCCACACAGCTAACTGCCATCCTTGAGATTTACGAATTTCCCGTAATTGTTCCCAATCTGTCATCACTTCCACACCACTTTCTAAAGGGTGTGCAGGGTCTTCTGAGAGTAACATCACAAGACCTTGACGGTTACAAGGAATTTTCCGCCCTGTGATAGCTTCCAGTTCAGGAATCAAAGTTTGATAACGTTTAATACTTTCCTCGCGGATCTGCCAAGCTTTACCCTTGGTTTTATGGCTAATAATGCCCATTAAAACACCCAAAGCCGCAGCAGTAGAACCTTGTGCTGGTTGGTTTTTCTCAAAAACAGTGATATTTAAACCTTTAACTTGGCTCAGTTGATAGGCGATCGCCGCCCCAACTACACCACAACCGATAATTACTATATTCATAAATTTTGTAAACAGTGAGGGATGAAGAGTTAAGACTATCCTCTTCACCCTATCACTTGATTAACCTAGCGTTTTGTGACTCAAGACTCAGAGTTATTTAGTTGTCAGTGATCAGTTATCTGGTTAAAGCTGGTAATAGGTAATTGGTAATACAATTTTGGATTTTGGATTTTGGATTTTGGATTATATTTCATGAACTCCAATCTAAAATCTAAACTCTAAAATCTTGTCCCAGTTCCCAGTCACCTTACTCTGGAATCAGTTGTAGGAACTTGTCAACATCTGCAAAGGCATCTTTGTAAGCACTTAAAGCTTGACTGGTATTAACCCCACTAGCAGCTTGGTCAATTTTTACCAAATCACTCAATAAATCCTTGGTAATTTGTCTGGCTTTAGACTGGTCTTGGGGTAATAGGTTGGGGATAACATAGGTCATATTTAACCTAGCTTCCGTCATTGGTCCATGAATAAAATTACCCACCTTGATCCATTCATCGCTTTGAATCAGGGTTTTTAGTTCTTGTGAGCGATCGCGCACCACCTGAATATCAGGCACATATTCCTTAATTTTCACCAGTTGAGTCGGTGTGTAAGTTGGAGGTGCAGTAGCAACACTAGGACCGCCACAGCTGATCAGGAATGTAGTCAAGAGTACAAAAATCAGTGATAAAATAGAGCGTTGACGCACCATAAAAGGAAATTAATTTGCTATTTGTTTACCAATTTACAGTGTCATTTTAGATCGCTACTGTAATTTTTCGTTCTTACTAGTGAAAGTTTTGTCAAAAATTCTCTCACTTCATCGGCAGGAAATTCTTGCCCACCCAGTCAAAAGGCTTAGTTTCTGGTAATTAGGGTCATTTTTTAAGTATAATTACTCCAGTACAGCCGTAGACAAGGCAGTTAGGACATGAACTAAAACTAAAACTTAGATACTGAAAGGCATTTAGCACTGTCACCTGTCACCTGTCACCTGTCACCTATTCTAAATGTGAGGAAATCTTCATTCACAGTTGCAAAACTTCCAATCTTCTTGATAAGCTGAAACACTAATAAGACAAACCTTCTGGCGGTTTTTCTGTTTTCACATCCCCCACAGACCGATGCGATATTAGGAGAGTTTTAACGTGAATGCAGCTGAACAGGCAACAAACCTTGAACTAGCCAGCAAGATTGCTACAGTAGTGAACTTGTTTAAATTAGAGTTTCCTGATGCCAAAAGCGATCTGAAACCTTGGCATAATGACCCAGAAACCAGGGAACTCGTAGATCCTGATTCCATCGACATCGGTTTTCACTTTCCGGGAATCAGCAAATCTTGGCGCTGTCGTAGCGTTTTATTTCAAATCCGTTTTTATCAAGATCCTATCAATAAATCTCGGCGAGCTATTGGTATTGAAGTATCAGGATTTGATCATCGTGGGCAAGCATGGCGACTGTCAACGGTAGATCAATGGAGTTTTGTAGGTGAGTCTTTACCTTCTCCTGTTATTGGTGACAAACTCAAACAAATTTGCCGACAAATATTAGAAGTCTTTAACATAAATTCTGATTTATAAGGAGTTATGAATTTTGGATTTTGGATTTTGGATTTTGGATTGTTTTTTTCCAATTCAATCTAAAATTTATAATCTAAAATATTTCTCCCCATCTTCCCGCACCTTTTTCCCCAAGCTAACAAATCTGATAAATATTCAACAGAAATATCTCAAATTTTCTGCAATAAATATAATTCTATGATTCTATAATTCTGCAAGTTGAATTAATCAGCGTGTCAACATTCCCCAGGTGTTATCTACCATCAACATTACACCGAGGAAATATATGCGCTTTTCCAAATTTGGTAAATCAGGTAGATTTTCTTTTCCGTTTGCTGTTAAATGTGTTAGCTTTACGTTTTTTTTTGGAACTTTAATATTTTGTGGTTTTTATATCGGTTCTTCCATGATATCCTATGTTATCTCCAACTCAAACACTATTCACCCTACCTCAATATCTGGTATTAAAGATTAATAAATTGGTAATTGGTAATTGGTAATTCAATTTTGGATTTTGGATTTTGGATTGTTTTTGTCAATTCCAATCTAAAATCTAAAATCTAAAATTTTCTTCCCCAGTCACCTTACCCTTAAATATTCATCTGTTGTCGTTGATAAAGTGACCAGTACAAACCCTTTTGTTGTAATAAACCTGTGTGTGTTCCCCGTTCTGCAATGATACCTTTTTCCATGACTAAGATTAAATCTGCACGTTTTAAAGGTGCAAAACGATGGGCAATTAAAAACACGGTGCGGTTAGCAGAAACCTTTTGCAAATTTTGTAATACTTGTTGTTCTGTTTCACTATCTAAAGCGCTGGTTGCTTCATCTAAAATCAAAATTGGGGCGGTAGAAAGAAACATTCTTGCTAATGCAATGCGTTGTCTTTGTCCACCTGATAAAGCTGTACCTCTTTCACCTACATTAGTTTCATAACCGTAAGGTAATTGACTGATAAAATCGTGTGCTACTGCTAATCTGGCAGCTTCTACAACTTGTTCGGCGGTAATATCTGGATTTCCTAAACTGATGTTTTCCAAGATAGAACCGTTAAATAAAAAGTCTTCTTGGAGAACTACAGCAATTTGTTGTCTTAAAGAAGCTAAATCACAACTTTTCAGATCAAAACCATCAATTAAAATCCGTCCTGATTCTATTTGATAAAGTCTTTGCAACAGTTTGGAAAGGGTACTTTTACCAGAACCACTGCGCCCAACAATACCTACAAATTGTCCTGGTTTGATATCAAAAGAAATTCCTTTTAATACAGGTTCGGTGTTAGGACTATAACGGAAAAAAACCTGCTCAAAATTCACTTCACCTTTGAGGGGTGGCAATACTAAACCTGTTCCTGCTTCTGCTTCTGGTGCAGCGTTGAGAATATCGCCAATTCTATCTACTGATAATAGCACTTGTTGGAGATTTTGCCATAATTGTACTAACCGCAATAATGGTCCTGTCACTCTTCCTGATAACATTTGAAAAGCGATTAATTGACCTACTGTAAGTTGCTGATCAATGACTAATCTTGCCCCAAACCACAGTATTAACAATGTAGAAAAATTAGTGAGAAAATCACCAATATTACTGCTAATGTTGGAAGTTGTGGAAGCTTTAAAACCAGTTCTAATAAACTTAGCAAATAAACCTTCCCAGCGTTCTCTAGCTACTGGTTCGGCTGCATGGGCTTTAACAGAATGAATACCTGTAACCGTCTCTACTAAAAATGATTGACTGTCTGCACTGCGGTTAAAAGTTTCGTTTAGCCAATTTCTTAAAATTGGGGTGGCGATAATTGTTAAAGTCGCAAATAATGGGAGAACAGCTAAAGCGACAAAAGTGAGGGGAATGTTGTAATAAAACATCAATCCCAAATACACGACAGCAAAGATACTATCGAGAATTACTGTTAAAGCTGTACTTGTTAAAAATTGGCGAATTTGTTCTAATTCTTGTACTCTAGCGACTGTATCACCCACTCGGCGAGATTCAAAATAAGCCAAAGGTAAACGCATTAAATGGCGAAAAAGTTGGGCTGATAAACTCAAATCTAAACGCCGTGCGGTGTGGGTAAAAATGAAGAGTCGAAGAGTACCCAGGAGAGCTTCAAATATGGCGACTAATAACAGGGCGATCGCCATGACATCGAGAGTAGCTAAACTCTCCTGCACCATCACTTTATCAATGATAACTTGGGTAATTAATGGTGAAGCTAAACCCAATAGTTGTAAAGTGAAGGAAGCTAATAATACCTCACCTAATAATTTGCGGTATTTCCAAACTGCGGGAGTAAACCAAGAAAGATTAAATTTCTCTTGTTTGGAAATTAATTCTACTTGCCATAATTTCCCATCCCAACAAGATTCTACTACTGATTGGGTGAAATATTCACATTGATAATTGAGAGGATTGGCAATAATTAAACAATTACCTTTCATCCCATAAGTTACAACCCAACTGCTAACTTTTTCCGATTTCCATAATAGTAAAGCCGGAAAAGATAAATGTCGTAATTCACCCCAATTTACCTGCAATTTCCGCAAAACTAACCCTAATTTTTCTGCGGTTTCTATGACATTTTTGGGGCGTTGTCCCCGCAGTTGACGTTGTACCCATTCTAGTTGCACACTATTATTTAAATATTGTGCCACCATTGTTAAACAAGCAGCCGCAGTATTTCCATTTGTGACAAAAGGATAGTTAGAAGGATAATTAGAAATTGCAGTTTTTGATGATGAAGGTAAAGATAAATAAGATGTCGTCAGTGAAGTAGATATTTCTTCTTTTTCCCTGTTTTCACTGTTATCTTTCACCTGTTCACTGTCACCTTTCCCATGCCAAAATTCATCAATTTGAGGATGAGAAAATTTTTCCCACAGTGATGAGTTCCAACACACAACTACAACTTCTTTACTAGCAGCTACAGCTTTACAATTAGTAAATAACTGTTGCAAATCACCAAACCAATCTCCATCATTTAAGGTGGCTACAGGTTTACTTTCTTCATCCCGTAAACGGACTTTACCAGTGACAATAAAAAACTGATATCCTCCTGTTTCCTGTAACCAAATTTTTTCGCCAAGTTGATATTGACGAATTTCTAATTCATTGGTTACTTCTGTCTGTTGTTCAGGAGTCAACCAGCACAATGGCGGTTTTTTCCAGGGTAAAGTATCTAGCGAATTTATTGGTAAAGTTTGATAGTTCAGAATATTTAACTCACTTGTAATTTTACTGTCAGGTTTTGAATTTTTTCCCCTAGCCATTTTTCAAATAACTCATGTTGTAGTGATTGTTTTAGTTGAGTATTTTCTAAAGTTGCTGGTAGAATGTTCTCTAATCTAAATAAACTGAAATTTCCTTCTATTTCTATGGGTCCTATCAATTGTCCAAGGTTAGCTGCATCTACAGACGCACGCAAAATATCTGGTAAACTACCCCTACTAATGGGACCCATCATACCGTTAAAGGTTTTTTCATCTGCTAAGGAATACTCTTTTGCTAGTTGCTCAAAACTACTTCCTTCTTCAATTTGAGTGTGTAATTCTTCTGCTAGTTCTCGGTTATCAACCATAATCCGAGAAAGTACCACTCGATCTAAATAAATCTTCCTTTCAATAAAGTATTCTGGTAATTTTGGATCTGTAATTACCGCTTTCAGTTTTTCTAATTTAAAACTAAAGGTGACAGATTCATAAAATGTAGCGTAATCACTACCATTATTTTGTAACCATACTTGGAATTGTTCAGGATCTGTAAGTTGATTTTTTAACCGAAAATCAATAATTGCCTGTTCAATTAATGCTGTACTGATATCTATATCATCTCTGTTTTTTAGTTCTTTTTCTAAGACATATTGACGCAGAACATCGCTGATAAACTGATTTAGTTTACCAGAAACCTGTAAATACTTGACTACTTGATAGAGGTCGATTTGCTCGTCGTTAATTGTAAAAAATGATGAAGATTCCATGAAATAAATATGAGGAAAATCCTAAAAATCTATATGACTTTTCCATTAAATAATAGATAAAACCGTAGGAAAATAAGGTTCAAAATGATAAAGATTTTATGAATTAGTTAGTGAAAAAATAAATAATTAATAAATAATTATAAAATTTACCTACAATCTATAAATAGTAAGTGCAAATTTTTACACATTTATTATGGTTGTGGTGCAGTAATAGTCATGAAAAAAAAACAGCAAATTCGCTGTTTAAAAAGTTGAGTTATTAGTAAATTTTCAAACAAATATCATTTGCCAAATAACAGCCAGGATAATTGCTGCAACTGCCCCAATTAGGGTATTGAAGATATTGACAACTTCGTTGGTAAGCCAAGTATATTTAGATTGCAATGTTGCACCAATGACACTTTCTATATTTGTAGCGATAAATGCTGCAATTACACACCAAACAATTCCTATGATATCAATTAAATTTACACCCCAACCTATAAGGGCGATCGCCACAGATCCGACAACACCCGCTAAAGTCCCTTCTAAACTTACCGCCCCTTCTGTACCTCTCGCTACAGGTTGCAATGTGGTAATTAAAAAGGTACGTTTACCGTAGGCTTTACCCACTTCGCTGGCAGTTGTATCTGATAATTTGGTGCTAAAACTCGCTACATAGCCCAAACATAGCAAAAACTTCCAATCAGGTATAAGCCACACTCCCAGGGCGCATAAAGCCGCAATTAACGCCGAACCCCAAACATTTTCAGGACCCCTTGCACCAGAGCGTTTTTCTGCAATTCCTTGGGCTTCTTTTTCTTTCATACCGATGCGGGTAACTCCCGAACCGACGATAAAATAAAACACTACCACCAGATATCCTGGCCAACCCAGTGTTCCCCAAATAATTACACCCAATAACCAAGCATGGAATATTCCCGCAGGGGTGAGCAGTTTTTTAGGAATAATCGCCACTATCCCTAATAAAATAGCGTTTAATCCCATTCCAACTAACCAGGGATTGATTTCATTAAGTAAAGATAACATTGGTAATTAATGATGAGTATTTTCAGTTCTTTATGATATAGGACTACTATTTGATTTTTGACAGTTAAGGGTGCAGAATGTGGGTTTATTCTACTAACTACATTTGTCTGTCAACAAACGATTTTTTTACATCTCACCAGAGTTCAGAAATTTTCTCAATTCTCTTATAGCTGCACTTGTATTGCGGTTATAGGCAGTTTGTAAAATCTGTTCAACAATCTCATGTATATCAAAATTAGGGAAATGGTGGCTGTAGCTTTGGAGTAAATAACTGTTTTGCTGAAGTTGATAAATTAACAGTTGCTTTTGTTTATACAGCCAAATTTCTGGAACTTGATAAGGTAGATAATCGTTGATATCAGTATAACTGGTAACGTCAATTTCTAGAACTAAATCAGGTGGTGGATCAACAGTCCAAATAATCCGATTTTTGCCAGATACAGCTTGCCAGTTATCAATATAAAAACAATAATCTGGTTCTATTCCACTTTCTTCGGGAAGTTCCATCGTTATGGGGGTAAAAGCATCAAATTCACGCTGAACATGATCGAGTAGAGTAGTAATTATACTGGCGATAACATGAGCATCTCGTCCATGTTTTGGCAAAGGTGACATGATGATTACTTCCCCATTTCGATATTTTAGTCTTGGAATTGTGCGATCGCCCCGTTGTTGACATAAAGTTTGATACTCTTCCCATGTTCCAGGTATCCGCACCACAGCACCGGGAGGAATTTGGGTTTTTTCTGGTGATATCAGAGCAAACATAACTTAACTTATACATCAGTAAATAATTATAGTTTTATTTTAAAGAATATTAGCAACAAGCTTGTAATTGTAATTATAATTGTAATAGTTTATCAACATCCTGAAAATCCTCAAATCCTGGACATCCTGATTCTGACAATTATGATTCTGACAATTATCAAAAAAAGTAAACGCACCTTGCCAAAATAGCCAAAGTGCGATCGCCATTACCAGAAAAATCAAAATCCTGTAAATCCTCAAATCCTGGATATCCTGATTCTGACAAATTCCATCAATCAACTATCACCTATTACCTTGACATTTTCTCTACAATCTTCCTCACTTCATCAATACTTAAATTCAAAACCTGAGCAATTTGTTCCTGACTTAAACCCAATCCTACCAACCCAGGAACAGCTTCTAATTTAGCTTCGAGTTTTCCTTGTTCTAAACCTTGTTCTAAACCTTGTTCTAAACCTTGTTCTAAACCTTCCTCTAAACCTTCCTCACGTGCTTCTTGATAAAATCTGGTTTGTTTTAAATCACTTAGTCCAAACATTGATTCTATTTCCTCCCTATTCATTCTTGGTAGTTTGTAAATTAGAATTGTCTCGATGATGTCTAATATTTGTTGTTGTTTTGCTTGAGACTTTACCTCTTGTTTGGTACGATTAATTAATCCCCTAGCTTGAGTAATAGCTTTTTCTTGATTGGTAATGATTAGTTTAATTGTAGCAATCCCAATGGGTAATGATGTCGTCTCTTCAATCTCATCTAAATAAATCACTCTGACTCTTTGACTGAGGAAAAATTCCTCATAGTGCTTGATATCACTTGTGTCTGTACTACGAGTCGGGTATATAATTACTCCTTTCCAATTACTGCTAGGTTTATTTTGACGGATATAAATAAATAATTCTGCAAAAAATCTATTGTACAGGTCTTCATCAGGCTGAAATTGCACTTCTAGGAAGTAGATGGGGTTGTCTGTGGTTTCGTGAGGTAAGAAAACCCCATCTATTCTAAAAGCTGTTTGTTTAACTTCAATGGATGAAAACTCATAATTTTCGGCTAATTCGGGAGATTGACCTATAAGTTCAAAAAAAATACTTGGTATTTCTTGAAATAAACGATAGAATATAGTGTCTGTTTTCATTAATTTTATATTAATCTTACTGGGCGGTATTTTTACTGTCCTTTTTTTTATTTTATCATTACCAGATTACTATCCTGAATAAACATCCTGTACATCCTTAAATCCTGTACTTCGTGATGCTGACAATCATTAACAAAAATAAACGCACCTTGCCAAAATAGCCAAAGTGCGATCGCAAATTTTATCCATGAATAATCAGGGTTTAGCGATGCTTAATGGCATCAACTTAGGTTGCAGAGGGCTGATTTGTTTAGCTTCCACACCCGCCATGAAATGAATTATGGCTAATAGTCAAAGTTTACTAAAGTAAACTATAAATTATTATGTATTTCTAGTCATCTTTAGATGACTTTTGCTATTAGACTCTTAATTCATTCCCAGTCGGGTTATTGGTTTTACGTTAGGTTATCGCTTTCACGTTAAGTCCACACCAATAGCTAAACCCCTACATTCCTTTATTAAACATCCTGCTCACTCAACTCACGAGTCATATAATCAAAAGGCTCATCCACAAAAGCAGTATTAGCCACACCAGCAGCAGCAGCTTGTTCCTTAGCAATATCCTTCATAATTTGGATACCACGCACAGTAGAACCAATGGGAACACCCAAAGAATTGTAAGTTTCCCGTAACCCTTGCAACACACGCTCATCCAATACATTCATATTAGCTGCAACCAGCGCATAAGTAGCATAGCGTAAGTAGTAATCCATATCACGCAAGCAAGCAGCATAACGGCGAGTTGTATAAGCATTACCACCAGGACGAATTAATTCAGGTAATTCCTCAAACAACTTAGAACCAGCTTGCTTAACAATAGCAGCCGCATTAGCATTAATAGCCGCCGCCGCTTGCACTCTAGCTGTACCAGTGGCAAAATAAGACGCAAGACTATCAATCGCATTCCGGTCAAAATATTTGCCAGCTACGTCATAATTCTTAATTAAAGTTGTAACTGCATCGCGCATTCTTGTTTCTCCCAATTGTTACTATCTATGGTTTGATATTAATTTGGTTGCACTCTTGCACCTGTAAAATTTTGTGCCATAGCCATAAACATAAAATAGTTGCGGCACAAAAGTATTCATCCATTACATAAGGATTTTAAGCCAAAGTTGACCCCGATAAGATGAAGTTTCTTGTTTTGTGCAGATTTAGCAAGAAAGGTTAACATAACCTATAAACCAGACAATCTGTAACAAAAAATACATAATTATCTTATCTCTACTCTTTACGATATCTAAGGTGGTGTGTCAAAACTTGGGTTAATTCACCCGGTCTACTAGCCAATTATGGTAGTAAATTGGTGACTATGGATATATTTTATCCCAGTAAAGACGTTATACATAACGTCTCTACATCTAGTTGTGGTAAGCAAAAATTATGACTGTCATGGTCTGGCTACAACTAATTTCAGGAAAAAGCGGTTAAATTGACCGTGTTCACCTGTGGACTAAATAGTTCCAACACTTTTAGGATGAAACAGGAAGCAAAAGCTGGCTTTCGTTAGCAATAGTTAGCTTTTTTATATCAGTTAAGATGCTTTGGCAGAAACTGATTTTATTTTAGACAATTGGCTACAGAAGGAGTAACAATGACAACGCCACAAGAAGTCTTGAAAATGATTCGGGACCAAAATATTCAGATGATCGATCTGAAGTTTATTGATACACCAGGAACTTGGCAGCATCTCACGGTTTACCATAACCAAATTGACGAAAGTTCATTTACTGACGGTGTACCTTTCGATGGTTCTAGTATCCGGGGTTGGAAGGGTATCGAAGAATCTGACATGACAATGGTGTTAGATCCCAACACAGCTTGGATCGACCCTTTCATGGCAGAACCAACTCTAAGTATTATTTGTAGCATTAAAGAACCACGCACAGGCGAATGGTATAACCGTTGTCCCCGTGTGATTGCCCAAAAAGCAATAGACTATCTTGCTTCTACAGGTCTTGGTGATACAGCTTTCTTTGGTCCTGAAGCAGAATTTTTCATCTTTGATGATGTCCGCTATGACCAAACCGCTAACGAAGGCTACTATCATGTAGATTCTGTAGAAGGTCGTTGGAACACAGGTAGAAAGGGTAAAAATGGTGAAGTAGATGGTCCTAACCTGGGTTACAAAACCCGTTTCAAAGAAGGTTATTTCCCTGTACCACCTACAGACACTTTCCAAGACATCAGAACAGAAATGTTGTTGACAATGGCTAAATGTGGCGTACCCATTGAAAAACAACATCATGAAGTAGCTACCGGTGGTCAGTGTGAACTTGGTTTCCGCTTCGGTAAGCTGATCGAAGCTGCTGACTGGTTAATGACTTACAAATACGTCATCAAAAACGTGGCGAGAAAATACGGTAAAACCGTTACTTTCATGCCTAAACCTATTTTTGGTGATAACGGTTCTGGTATGCACTGTCACCAGTCCATTTGGAATAATGGTCAACCTTTGTTTGCAGGTGACAAGTACGCAGGTATGAGCGAAATGGGTCTTTACTACATCGGTGGTATCCTCAAGCACGCTCCTGCTTTGTTGGCTATTACCAACCCCACTACAAACTCTTACAAACGTCTTGTACCTGGTTATGAAGCACCTGTTAACTTGGCTTACTCCCAAGGAAACCGTTCTGCTTCTGTACGTATTCCTTTAACTGGTGATAACCCCAAAGCTAAACGCTTAGAGTTCCGCTGTCCTGATGCTACTTCTAATCCCTACTTAGCTTTTGCGGCTATGCTTTGCGCTGGTATTGATGGTATTAAGAACAAAATCCATCCCGGTGAACCTTTAGACAGAAATATCTATGAACTGTCTCCTGAAGAACTAGCTAAGATTCCTTCTACTCCTGGTTCTTTGGAATTAGCTTTGGAAGCATTGGAAAATGACCACGCTTTCTTAACTGAAACTGGTGTATTCTCAGAAGACTTCATCCAAAACTGGATTGACTACAAGCTTGCTAACGAAGTTAAGCAAATGCAGTTGCGTCCTCATCCTTACGAATTCTTCTTATATTACGATTGCTAATTGCAAGCTGTATAGCGGTTTTCGTTGTGATATCAAACGCAAAAGGAGTACAACCTACTTGTACCCCTTATCAATTTTTAGCCACCTCAGAGGGTGGCTTTTTTATTCTTCAATTTGACTCAAAAAATAGAATTAGAACAAGTCAGGATATTTACTATTTTTAGAGATTCCCCGGCAGTCTATGGGTAGATATGGGTGGAAATAAACAAAAAACAGAAGTATTTAGATAAAAATAACATTGCCTCAAAACTCTTGCTTTTTGCCTCTAACCTTGCCATCACGACAATTTTTAACACCTATCTACTCAAATCAAGACTGTTAGCTGCTATATAAAACCTAGACAAAGCTAGACTTTACTTTCTACTTCAACGGGAGCATGGGAGCGGTTATCCCTCCGTAGACTTGCACGCTGTAGCCCAACGCGATCTTTCTGGTGTGAAAGGAGGCAGGAGTTGAAAGGCAGTTTTGCTGGAGGCCGATTATAGGGGATTTTCAACCCACCTCCAATCATAGACCGCCAAATCACCAGATTATGGCGGGGGACTTAAACCCAAATGGGCGAGTCAAAAAGGCTTTATTCTTAATTCAAAATTCTCCATCCTCCTGCCCCCTGCCTTTTGCCTCGCCCGAAGGGCAGTTAAGATTTTCAAAAAGACTACCACTATCATTGCTTGGTTTTCGCGTCGGCAATAGTCTTAATTCAATACTGGATATCCCAGGATTATATATCAAGATAGTTGATTTTTTAACTCAAGAGAAATTGATTTTTGTCTACATAAGTATAGCTTTGTTTAGAAAATCGCCAGCTTAGGACTAGCTCATCGCTGCATTACTCCGGCTATAAAGTGTTTGTGTAGTGGGATCTACCTTCCCTTGAATGGGATTCCAATAATGACATAGTTCTTGGGGAAGACCGAGTTCTTGTGTAGCACGCATCAGCATGGATTGTTGACGGTTCTTAACTTGCTGATGTTGACGTACCATTAACGCGCGGGATTTTTCTTGAATAGACATATTTTTGTCCTCTCTAGTTTTTAGTAATAGATGTTTTAGATGATTAACTTTTTTTTTCGCCTCACATATTTATAGTACCAAAAATTCTGTAACTTACAATACTGAATCAAGTTTTTGTTACAAAAATTTACAAATGAGGCGATCGCTGTTGCGGAAAATTAATAAAACTAAAGGCTGTAATCATTCCCTAGCAAGATGTTTAAGTCTTTAACTTGATAAATCCCTCTGAACATTTTGATCAGTAGAAAATGAGTATTTATGCTGGGTTCAGTGGGAAAACTGGCAATTGAGAACAGACAATTTAGGTTCTGTTTCAATTCTGTCTACTTGTTGCCATCAACCTACCTCCATGAGAAAAAAGACTTTATTTTTGACATTTCGTTACATACAATAATTAAAGTCCACAAAAATTAATGGATTATTTATGTTTAATAACTTCACAAAGTTAACTTATCAAAGCTTTCAACAAAGCAAAAGCTACTTTAGTGTCGGTCACAAACTCCTGAGTACACAGTTAAAAAACCTGCTTTACCCCACAGTAGGCCAGATGAAACCAGCATCTCCAGAGGCGATCGCCAAATTACAAAACAGGTTAAACCAGCTACTAGAAGCAGATTGGCAAGATAGCCAAAAAGGGATATACCCTGAAAGTGTCTTATTTGATAATTCGTGGGCAGACTTTTTTGTTAACTATCCACTGCTTTGGCTTGATTTACCACTGGTTTGGGAACGCATCACACAAGGTAAATATCAAGATTTCTCTTCAACAACAGATCAAGAAGGATACCCTAGTTATTATTTGCAAAACTTCCATCACCAAACTGATGGTTATTTAAGCGAATCCTCTGCCAAATTATATGATTTACAGGTAGAGCTTCTTTTTGGTGGTGCAGCTGATCCGATGAGACGACGTATTTTAGCACCCCTGAAACGTGGACTGCAAAAATTTCAGGGAATTTCTCAAAAACAAATCCGCATTTTAGATGTAGCTTGTGGCACAGGACGCACATTGAAGTTGATGAGATCAGCTATGCCTGAAGCATCTTTATTCGGTACAGATTTATCACCAGCTTATTTGCGGAAAGCTAATCAAATATTATCTCAAAATCCCGGTGAATTACCTCAACTTTTGCAAGCAAATGCCGAAGAATTACCTTATCTAGATAATTATTTCCATGCTGTAACTTCTGTTTTCTTCTTCCATGAGTTACCAGCAGCAGTGCGTCAAACAGTTATTGAGCAATGCTTTCGAGTCACCAAACCAGGAGGAGTTTTTATTATCTGTGATTCAATTCAAATGAGTGATTCACCAGAATTAGCTAATATGATGAATGGTTTCCCCAAAATGTTCCATGAACCATACTACAAACATTACACTACTGATGATTTAGTAGAACGGTTAGAGAAAGCCGGTTTTGAGAATATAGATACACAAATTCACTTTTTGAGCAAATATTTTATTGCTTATAAACCAGCTTAAACCAAAGCCGAAATACTCATTGTGTTCAGGATAATATCAGGAAAATAACTGCTAACAGTCCATCACACCAATTTGGGATTTGAGATTTTGAATTAATAGTAGAAGCAGAGTCACAAATCCTATTCACTACTCTTAATAGATGTGTGAACCTGCCTCTAAACTAATCGGCTGTTCCATGAATTTCCAACAATACTCAATATTCCAACTGGCTTTGTATCACACCAAATTTGACGGGTTCATCACAGCAAGAACAATCCTATTTTCACCGTGGTTTTCTCCCTTACTTCTTCAACTTGTAGATACTATAAGGAACACAAAAGCGGTTGAAGAAAGGCGGATTAGTACCTATATGATGCACTAAGTCCGAATCTACGCCAGGTTTACCACAATTACCGGATGTTTTTAGGAAATACTCAACTGTTGATTATTTGTGCATTTGTGTAGTGCTGTAACTGTTTAAGTCTCTGCCAGAGAAGATCAAATCTGGAACTATGACCGAGTTATGTAGTGCTGTAACTGTGTATATCTCTGTCAAAGAAAATAAAATCTGGAACTTTGGATGAGCGATGTAGTGCTTTAACTGTCTATGTCTTTGTTCTCTCACTTGTGTCAAGAACGATAAACACCCAGTCATTCCCTAACTTGATTGCTTTGCTGATAACGAATTCTCCTAAAAGCAGTCTGAAGCTATGAGGGTTAAACAAAGGAATGGATATTGCTAAAAAATTCCATTGACTCTTTGCGTCCACTACCGCGATGAGGTGCTGGCTGTTCTGGTTGGTTGGGACCGGGTTTAGAATTGTCCGCAAGTAGCTTTCCTGAACCAAAATTAGCAATCAGCATATGAGAAAGGCTAGTGAAATCTGCTTCGTGGTTAAAAGCTAAGGAGCCGAATACCAGACTCGATACTAAAAGTGAAATGGCAGCACGCATAGTAGATGTCTATTTTAGAACTCTCTACTTCACTGATACTTAGCTTTGATCTAAAGATCCGGACAATTTGAAAAAAAGTATTGTATTTAACTGCAAAAAAATCAATTTGATACTTCGTCGATATATTCGACAAGTAGCCAGTTTCCAGATGAATTTGCACGACCCCAAACTTTGAGCTTTTGATTTTGGCTCAAGACTTGCAATTGCTCATCTACAGATGATTCCAAAGTTACAATCTGCCAAGTCTTAGGTAATAATTCTGTTGGGTTTGTGATAGTAAATCTGTAATCTTGTTGCCCTAAGCAATTAAAAATTCCTATGAAACAATCAAGATTTAAGAAATCACAATGATCAACCGATAAAGCAGGACAATTACCATCTATAGGATAAGTTTCTGGTTGATTCAAATAATGAATTTGCCAGTTTAACCATTCCGGATGATAGATTGATAAATTGAACAAGGGAACAATAGCTGTGGGCGATCGCTCATCTGTCAATAAAGCTGTTTGCAGCATCCTGACTGGTAAATTTCTGGGCTGACAATTTAACTCACAACAAAGAGCAGCGGCCATCCCTGCGGCTTGACCAATACCCATAACTACAGGTTGTAGTCTAGTTGCCCCATTAGCAATGTGAGAGACAGAAATATTCTTCTCACACACCAGCAAACCATCCGTAGATTTGGGAATCAAACAACGATAAGGAATAGTAAAGGGCGTTCCTGTCCAACGTCCACCCCAGCGAATAGATTTAGGTTGCAGTGAGAACTTAACACCCGGATAATGGTGATCATTGGCGTAGTTTCCAATAGCAACCGCATCATCAAACTTAGCTGCAACTCGACCGTCTGCAATGGGCAGAATATCTTGCTCAGAGACAGTAACAAGTCCCTCTAAGCGGCGACTTTCCCGAAAATAGGGATGAAGTGCAAAAGCTGGAGAGAGACTAGGAAAAACTCCTTCGGCTAAACCGTAGCGTCTACCAAGGTGAGTTTGAATATAATGGGCAAAGTTTTGACTATGCCAGAAACATTCTTGATAAAACTCACGTCTTGCTATCTTTGACTCTAGCAAACGGTTGGCTTTTTGGCCGTAGTCATTGCCACAAATCGGCCAATTGATCATAAACCAATTGGCGGGCAATCGTCCATAGTTTAAAAATTTTTCTGGTCCATAATTATCCCAAGCCCCTGCAAACAAAGATGGATCATAATTAGGCGCTCTGGGAATTTCTGGTGCGCTACATTCCCCAAAATCCTGCATGACTACTACATGAGTCGGTGATTGTACAGAGTATTTTTCCGTCAGATCATTAAAACTTTCTGGGGCGCTGGGTTCTCCATACTCTGACTGGAGTTCCCATCCCCAACGGTAAGGAACATCTCCTAAAGCTAATACATCGCCTAATTCTGTACCATCAAGAATCACTTTGGCGTAAACTGTGAAATCTGCAAAGCGGACACCTGCAATACAATCTGCGTTGCGTAAAACTTCTAATGGTACTTTCCCGGAAATCCATTGCAGATTCGGTAATTCTCTCACCCAGTCTGCGAAAATTTCCGCACCTATATGGGGTTGATAGCTAAAAAAACTCACCCAACTATTATCTAAACCTCCGGGTTGTTTTTTGCGTAATTCATTAAGAAATGAACCCCATAAACCAATTTTAAAAGATTTTAATTCGTTGCCATCAGGAGCAGATACGCCAGCAGAAGTTAACATTCCACCCAACCAAGAAAACTCACTGACAAGAATAGTTTTAGCACCTCTGCGTGCTGCTTGAATAGCGGCCGCAGTTCCACCGGTTCCCCCACCGACGACTAAGACATCAGTTGTATAAATTTCATTCATTATGATTTTAGTTTTTACCAGTTAGTTATAGATCCCCGACTTCTTAAAGAAGTCGGGGATCTGAGTATTTGTGATGTAACATTTATTTGACAGGTTTATTTTACAGCAAAATTGCTCTTGTTTTAAAAATTCTAGATTGGCATAAAAATTTACAAAATTACACATCAATATGAATAACATTTTACCCATTGGTGCTATTCTCCGAGATCGTTATCAAATCCTAGAAATTTTATCTACTAAAACAGGATTTAGTATTACCTATAAAGTCAAAGACCGAAATCATCCCTATCAAAGAATTTTAGTTATCAAACAACTTAAAAAACCGACACCTGAAAGTTTAAAGATTAAACATTTACCAAAAGCAGAACAACAAGAGAAAATTGATCAAGTTTGGGCTAATTATTTACGACTTTTTAGAAAAGAAACCCAAGCATTAGCAAACCTGGGGGAAACATATAATCAAATTCCTACCATTCATGAACGGTTTACAGAATAGTGAGGTATGATAATTGGTATGGTGTGATCATTTTTCCATCCCGGAGTTTAGAAGCATCTAATTACCTAATTCATGATGTATTGGTAGACAGTTACAAAGTTCAAAAAATCTATCTGGATGAGTTAGGAGATTTAGAAAACCAACCTTTAGGAATAGGGTTAATGTTGTTAACTACTACTCCTGAAGATAAAGCAATAGAAGCGGCTAAATTTTTACTCAGAAAGACAAAAAATACTGAGGTGGACATTTTTGAGCAAGAAGCGATAATAGATTTAGTCACAAAGATTACAGAAGTGTTGAATGTTAAGATTTTGAGGATATTGTCCAATTTGTGCATTGGTATCAGTGATACCAAATTTGAGCAATTAATGACTCTATTCTCAATAGAGAATAGGTTTTACCTGGGTAAAACGCCAAGATTGTAAAGTTTTATTGCAGGATTCAACACTTGTGGAATTAGCATATAGTAATGAAGGATATCCAGGCATGAGTGGAGGAGGAATTTGGGATACAGAGAATGCTGCAATTAAGGCGATGGAAAATGCGGTTAGCAAAGATCCAAACTCTTGGGAAGCCTATTATAATCTTGCTTTTATTTGGTCTTTACAAGAAAAATATGATTTAGCTTTAAATGCTATCAATATGGCAATTAAAGAACAACCTAGTTTTTATCGTTCTTATTTATTAAAGGGTTTTATTTTTCAGCAATTAAAAAAATATGAAAATGGCATACAGACACTTAACGAAGCAATTTTAGAAGCAGAAAAAGATAAACAAAAAGATTTTTTGCTTTATCAAGTGCGAGGAGAACTATTTGGTGACTTGAAAAAATATGAAGAAGCAATTGCTGACTATACTCAAGCTATCACTATTAATCCTTAATTTGCAATAGCATACAACAACCGGGGAATTGCTAAATTCTATTCTCCACCAATGGGTTAAACTAATCAAAAACAACCAAACTAACACCACAACCACTAGCTGCTGCTGCTAACCGAGAATCAAGAGTTGCTAAAGGTAAATTTAACCGCAAAGCTAACTCTAAATAAGCAGCATCATAAGCAGCTAAACCTTCCCGTCTTGCTAATTTCAAAGTTGCATCTAAAGCATTTTCATCTGTAGGGGTTTAGCAATGCTAAATCCTTATTTTTATGTTAAAATAGTCCTAGATGTCAACCTAGAAATACCATGAAAATTCGCAGTTTCACAGTGATAATTTATAAAGAAGATGATATGTATATCGCTGAATGTCCAGAAGTTGGTACAGTAGATCAAGGTGAAACAATAGAACAAGCAATAGCAGGTTTAAAAGAAGCAACACGACTTTATTTACAAGAATTTCCTTTACCTGAAACCTCTCCTAGATATGTCACTAGCATAGAGGTTACTTATGCCTAAATTACCACGAATTTCTAGTAAAGAAGCCATTCGCACATTAGAACGTTTGGGTTTTTATCAAATTAGACAAACAGGTAGTCATGTAATCATGAAAAAACAAACAATTAATGGAGAAGTTGGTTGTGTTGTACCATTACATCCAGAATTAAAAGTAGGTACATTAAGCGGTATTCTTAAACAATCACAAATCACACCTGAAGAATTTATAGAAAATCTCTAAAAATTGATGATGAAAAAAATAACCACTAATCAACAAGATGATTTATTACCAGAGTATAATTTTGATTATACTAAAGCTCGTCCTAATCGGTTTACCACTACCTCAGAAAAAAGAGGAAATTCAGCAATGGATAAACTAGAACAATACCGGAATATTGTCAAAAAAATATTAACTGAATATTATGAAATGAGTAATAATCAAACTTCAAAAAATAGTGAATTTGAAGTTAGTGAACGTTTAGCTATTGATGAAAACAGAGATCAATATATTTGGTTTCGTTTTGGTTGGGAAGATAAAAAACAAATACAGCATATCATCATTTATCTTACCCTAAAAAACGGCAAAGTCTGGGTAGAAGAAGATGCCACAGATTTATGTATAGTTGATGATTTACTATCAGCAGGAATACCGCAAAATGATATTATTTTGGGTTTCCATCATCCCAGTAAAAGAGTTTTTACCGAGTTCGCAAAAGCTTGAAATAATGCTAATATTGTAGGGTTTTAGCATTGCTAAACCCCTACCTTTAACGCAAAAATAGAGTACAATAAAATAGTCGTTTATCAGTTTATTCAAAAATATGAAAGGATATATCCAAAATCAAACTATTATTCTCCAAGACAGTTTACCCGACACCTTACAAAATGGTGATGAAGTGGAAATTGTCATCATTACCATCAAAAAACGTAAGTATCATTTTCCTACATTTAAACTGGATTTTTTTCTTAACTTGTGATGATAGTCTCAGAAAACAAGCTCAGAAATTAGAATTAGCGATCGCCATCATAAACCCAATTGACTATATTAGGAATAACGAAACCTATGGAAATAAATAATATCATGGATGATACAGAAATAAAAATCAAAGGTATCAAAGCACTATATGAATCTCTTGGTTCAGCAGCAGCTATGCGTTTTTTGACATTGCTACATAAAACCCCTACTGATTATGTAGAAATATCAAAAACAATATATCAAGATCAAAGTATTGATGAAATTTTCGCTAGAGCAAAACAAAATTAGCAAGATTAATTATATGAATATTAGGGGTTTAGAAATACTAAACTCCTAAAATTGCAAACACAAATAAATTATACTAAAAATATTAACGTAAGTTGCTAGTTAGGTAAACTGTCTGAATCAGGTGGTTATCGAGCGAAGTCGAGATAATGTCCAGGATTAAAGGATTTACAGGATAAAAACAGAGATTTTTTTACCAAATCAATATTCAATTAGTTGGCAAGTTCAGCCTAAAACCCTACATTTAGAGTTGAATGAAGATAGTAAAAATATTGATTTATCGAAATAATAAAAAAGAGCGATCGCCTTATTTAATAAAACTGGCATTCTACCAACATTATAGATTTTATGGTACATGAGAATAATGAGCATAAAATACATAAAGTACCATAATCAAGAGTTTAATGATTATAATCGCTTTTTTATCCTTATACGTCGCCTTTAACCTAGGTGCAAACGACGTAGCAAACGCAATGGGAACATCCGTAGGATCAAAAGCTATCACCCTCACACAAGCCATAATCATCGCCGGCATCTTAGAATTTACAGGTGCTGTATTATTCGGACATGAAGTAACAGAAACACTAGGGACAAAAATTGCCAACCCCGACTTATTCATCACCACACCCCAAACCCTAGCATTAGGGATGATAACAGTCCTCATATCAGCAGGGGTATGGCTACAAATAGCCACCTCACTCGGTTTACCAGTATCCTCATCTCATGCAGTCGTCGGTGCGATCGCTGGTTTTACCTGGGTAGCATTAGGAATAAATGCCATAGATTGGTCATCAATAGGTTTAATTACCGTTAGTTGGATATTAACACCAATTATTAGCGCCACCATCGCAGCTTTTTTTTACAGTCTTATTCAAAAATGGATATTATTCCAACCTAATTCCCGCTTACAACTACAAGAATGGATTCCCTGGTTAAGTGCAATTTTACTGAGTATATTTGGTGTAATAGTTCTGCCCACCTTAACCCAACCACTGACAACCTTTTTCAGTGAGAAAATCGGTTTCAACATCCCCTCCCACGACATCCCCATATTTACTGGTGCAATAGCCGCAATCGGACTTACAATCTATAACTGGAGAAAATTAGATTTAACCACAATCCAAAATCCAAAATCTAAAATCCAAAATCCCATAGAACAACTATTTGCACGCTTCCAGCTATTAAGTGCTTGCTTCGTCGCTTTCGCACATGGTGCAAACGATGTCGGAAATGCGATCGCACCATTAGCAGTAATTTCCTACATCAACCAGACAAATACCGTCCCCAACAATGGGATAATTATCCCTATCTGGATTATGATCCTTGGAGGTGCAGGTATTGTTGCAGGTTTAGCCATCTGGGGTAAAAAAGTCATCGCTACCATCGGCGAAAATATCATTTCCCTACAACCCAGTAGCGGATTTTGTGCCGAAATCGCCACCGCCACCACCATCTTACTAGCTTCTCGGTTAGGTTTACCTGTATCCACTTCTCATGCGCTTGTTGGTGGTGTAGTGGGTATTGGACTTGTACAAAACCTCAAATCAATTAAATTTCAAACCCTCCAGGGGATCGCCGCAGCCTGGGTAATTACAGTCCCCATCAGTGCTGTAATCAGCGCCATAATCTTCAGTATTATCCGGATCATCTGAAAATGCAAATGAAATCTGTGAAGATTCTTGCTTAATGCTTATTATTTGAATGCAATACATTCTCGACTACAAAAATTAAGTAAGATTACTGTTTTTTTGCAAAAAACTTCTTTAGGTGATTTACTCCCACAGCAAATGCAAATCATGGACAATTAAAAACTGCCATCTTATGCAATTATCTATAAATAGTATATTTTTGCATAATTGTGGGCAATTTATTAAAATATTGAATAGGAGATAAAAAAATCTTCTACTTTTCTCAGAACAATTCCCAGAACAATATTTTAATTTCTCAAATCAACGGAAACTGTCACGCAATTTACACTTCGCATAAATTTTGGTTTTTAACAACCTACCAATCTGCAAGGCTGTGAAACAGTTATCAGTGAACAGTAAACCGTGAAGAGACTGACAACTGATAACTGATAACTGATAACTGATTTATCGTCAAGGTGTTAGAGGTTAGAAACTAATGGGGCGATTTGAAAAGCGACCAGAAAACTCACGAAACAGAAGCGACTTATCCAGAGCCGCAGAAAATGCCCTTTGGGATGTAGTTGAAGACTTAGAACAACTCCAACAGAATGTTATTAGAACTTTACAAGACGATGTAAAGCGGCTCGAAACTGAAAAAAACCGTTTAGCCAATGACATTCAAAGATTAATAGAAGAAAAAGAAAAATTACAGCAAGCTCGACAAATTACTGAACAGCAAGTTTTGATTCGTCAGTTGGCGGAAGTTTTAGCAAAACATATATCTTCCCAACTGCAATCTTCACTCAAAAGTTTAGCTGAACAATCAATAACCGGAGAATCTTCCGATCAATCCACCCTCAGATCGGCTGAAGTCAATTCTACAGTAGCTAGTGAAATTAGTGAAAATGTCAGCCAGATGTTGAACAATCTGGATGATACAGTCACAATTGCTTTTAGCTCCATCCAAAAAGAATTAACAAATTATCAAAGTCATCTTTCCCAGCAGTTGTTACGAATGTACGATCAACAGCAGCAAGGGGAAGAAATTTTAGCAGAATTTGTCAAGCGTTTACGAGAGGAACTAGCGAAAATCAAAGATGCAAATTCTCTGAAAATTTTGACAGGAGGAGCGCCAACAGTATTGCAACTGTCCGAACCCTACAAAAACGGTTTCTCGGAAAAATCCTCAGAGAGAATCATCGGTGAATCAATTTCTTTACTAACTCAGGATTTGCCAAAAAGTGGAAATTCATCCTCAGATGCTGTGGTTGTATTACCACCACCTCCAGAAAATTCACCAGAACCAGTTTCTGTCCCTGTTCCTGAGTCTTTAACCTCAGAAACACCAGAAACCCCAACTCCAGAAAATTCACCAGAACCAGTTTCTGTGCTTGTTCCTGAGTCTTTAACCTCAGAAACACCAGAAAATCCAACTCCAGAAAATTCACCAGAACCAATTTCTGTGGTTGTTCCTGAGTCTTTCACTTCCGAAACCTCAGAAAATCCACCTCCAGAAAATTCACCTCCAGAAAATCCACCAGAACCAGTTTCTGTCCTTGTTCCTGACTCTTCCCCAGCAAAATTAAACCCATACTCTCCCCAAAAAATACAGCAGGAAGTAACACCCCGACAACAAAAACCTCCCAGTTCCCCAAACTCATCTTCAGTTCAGACAGGTTTCCTGTTGGTTGTGTTGTCAATGGTTATGTCATCCCTTTACAACGTTGTTGTCAAGGCGCTGTTCTATCAAGGTTCTGATCTGTTAGGAAACTTCCAGGCACAACAGTTAATGTCACCAACATTGGGAAATATTTTCTTAATCTTGATGCTGAGATTATTGGTGGTTGTACCTTTAATGTTACTTTTAGCTCCTATTTTGCACCCTCCAGTTTGGCAAGACTTACAAAGTCTATTTGATTCAGTTAGCAGAAATGCTGCTGCCAAGAAAACAAACACAAAACAGGTATTACTGTTGTCGGTTGTGAGTGGTGGCTTTTTATTTTTGTCCCAAGTTTTGATTTACATTGCTATTGGTCAAGTAACAACTGGAATAGCGATCGCTCTGTTTTTTATCTATCCCATGATCACTGTACTCTTGGCTTGGTTTCTCTTTCGTGAGCGTCCTGGCTTATTAAGTTTTAGTGCAATTTCTAGCATTTTTTGTGGTCAATTATTAATCTTGGGTAGTTATGCAACTGGTATTAATAATACCTCTTTAGGAATTATTTCTGGAATTATGTCCGGAATAGCTTTTTCTGTATACGTAATTCTTACTAGGTTATCCGCTCCGAAACTGCATCCAGTTTCTTTTGCTTTAATTAATTTCGCAACCATGTTGTTATTCAGCTTTGTTTGCTTATTAGTACCTTTACCAATTGATTGGAGTTTAGCCATTAGATCATCCAATTTATTGGAAGTGATTTTAAGTGCTTTTATGTTAGGTGTCCTCACTCTTTGCGGCTATTTATTCAACAATTTTGGCATCCGCAAATTAGGAGGACAACGCTCCGCTATCATTGGTGCTGTTGTCCCAATTTTCACAGTAATTTTCGCTGGATTAATGATTCAAGAAAAATTGGATCTTCTGCAAATTCTGGGAGTTTTATTGGTAACTGGTGGCGCAGTTGCTATCAGTTGGGAAAAAATGCAAAACGTTAAATCTTCCAGTGCCAAAAATTAAATGATTAAAAACAATTAAACTATGTACAAATGCTTGAAAATTTCTACCATAATTTTATATGTCAACAGATTTAACCAGGGAATACCCAATCAAATCTGAATTTCTTAATATAAAATTAATAATTGGTATGAGTAAAACCTCTAGTAATGTGCATATTCCTCAATTTAGATCAAGTTGATGCTAGACTAAAGGTTGGTTTAATTAAGTCAACAGCCTAGAGCGTAGATTCAGTAATGCTAGGTAATCTGTTTTTACCTTGTAGGGGCGAAGCATTCGGGTGATAACTTAGCGCTGAAACCATAAATATTAGACCTGTCCGAAAGCTATGCCTCCAGCACGCTACGCGAACGCCCTGACGATTAATGAATCGGTGTTCTAGCAGCAAAAATTGCAGTTGACAAAAAAGCAAATTAAATGCGTGACAACTTAAACCTCAATAGCTGCATCAATTTTGTTAACCTGATGTTACTATTGGTGAGCCTTTCTTTTACTGTTCAAAATTAATGATTACACCCAAGGTAATTTAGCACCATAGCTATTTTATGGTGAAACCATAACAAATCTCCATTGAGAGGGAAGACAAAAATTACAATTTGGTGTATAATAGTTAGTTTAAATTTGACTACTATTTTTTCGTAAACGTGCCATTCATCTGTCTGTGAATATGACTAACGACATAGATCTGATCAAACGTCTTGGTCCAAGTGCGATGGATCAGATCATGCTTTATCTAGCTTTTAGTGCCATGCGTACAAGTGGCCATAGGCATGGAGCATTTTTAGATGCAGCCGCAACAGCAGCTAAGTGTGCAATTTATATGACCTATCTAGAACAGGGACAAAACCTGCGAATGACAGGGCATTTGCACCACCTGGAGCCGAAGCGAGTCAAAATTATTGTCGAGGAAGTAAGACAAGCTCTGACTGAGGGTAAATTGCTAAAAATGCTGGGTTCCCAAGAACCTCGCTATTTAATTCAATTGCCTTATGTGTGGATGGAAAAATATCCTTGGCAACCAGGAAGGTCTCGTGTTCCTGGTACAAGTCTCACCAGTGAGGAGAAAAAACAAATCGAGCGCAAGCTGCCTAAAAATCTGCCTGACGCTCAGTTAGTTACTTCCTTTGAATTTTTAGAGCTAATTGAATTTCTACACAAGCGATCGCAAGAAGAGTTACCCCAGCATCATCAAATGCCTCTGAGTGAAGCCTTGGCAGAACATATCAAACGTCGTCTACTCTACTCAGGTACTGTGACACGCATTGATTCACCTTGGGGAATGCCCTTTTATGCCCTAACCCGTCCCTTTTATGCCCCAGCAGACGACCAAGAACGTACTTACACAATGGTCGAAGATACTGCGCGTTATTTTCGGATGATGAAAGACTGGGCAGAAAGAAAAGCCAATTCTATGCGTGCTGTAGAAGAACTGGATATTCCTCTGGAAAAAATGCAGGAAGCGATGGAAGAATTGGATGAAATTATCCGCGCTTGGGCAGATAAATATCACTGCGATGGCGGTACACCCATGATTTTACAAATGGCTTTTGGTAATCAAGATGACTAAATCAACAAAAGTTAGAAGTTATCTTCTAATTTTTGCTGATATTACCTTGAGCCAACTATTTACCTGCTAACTTTGATTTGGGTTTTGAATCGTCATAGAATACAGCGATTTTACGGTAATTCTGTCACCGAAAGCAGATGACAGAAAATTTTCAGCAAATGTGACTAATTGTAGCTAATTGTAGCTAATTTTAACTGCTACCTAAATGCTACCTTCAGGAGTTGATGGGATAGGCAGTGTCTGAAAAGGTGGTATTAATCCCGGCCGTGTTGTAGATCCAGCCCCAATACTAATAGAACGGTAACTGGCATCAATACACCGATCTAAAGACTCAATCGGGGTTAAATTAATTTCTTTGCGTAAACCAACTACACACTCAGCAAAGGTAACAGGTAATAAACTGCGTCCACAGTAGCTTAAAACAGCTTGGTTAATTGCTTGTTGGGTACTCTTGCTAATGCCAACTACACAGGTAGCAAAATCTTCTGCACGACGGGATAGACTACAGGAATAAAGGGCATCCGCTGGTGTAATTTTGGTTTGTTTAGTAATTTTAGCTACACAAATAGATAATTCTCTTGGTCGCATGGTTGTAGCACAACCTTGAGATGCTGCTTGTGCTGTAACTCCTGCACTTAATAATTGAGCCGCACAAGCACGGTAATCATTTCTATAGGAACTTATCACAGCTTGACTTGGCAAGATATTTGTCCATAGTCCGGCGATCGCCATCACTGGAATTGTGACCATTTTCCAGAAATGACTACTTTTGTAGTTATGAAAACTGCCAATTTCTTTTTTGCGTTTTAACATTGCTATTCTCCAAACACCCAAAGTTATGCTAACTTAGAATTTGCTGAAACTCCTCTATTATCAAGGAATTTCATTGTCAGTACCCAAATACTTCCAAAAGTCTGATACAGCAGAATATGGCTAACGCCACGCTACGCTATCAGGAGTCAGGAGTCAGTAGGAGCAAACCCCCTGTGGTTGCCCTCTTGAGTCAGGAGTCAGGAGTAAAACTCTCGTGGTGTCTAGGTTTCAATTTTGATTCTGTACCTCATTGATCTGCCATCTGCTGTATTTATCATTTAACCAAAAATACTCTAGCTAATTGCTAAGAGTTATGTGATAATAGAATATTTGGGTAAAGTTTAAACAGGATTAAATAAGGAAACTCATGTCCCGATATAGAGGTCCGCGCCTCAGAATTGTCCGCCGCTTGGGCGAATTACCAGGATTAACTCGCAAAAGTGCTAGACGTGCCTATGCACCAGGTCAACATGGTCAAAACCGCAAAAAACGGTCTGAGTATGCTATCCGTCTAGAAGAAAAGCAAAAACTTCGCTTAAACTACGGTTTAACAGAAAAGCAAATGCTCCGCTATGTTCGTAAAGCCAGAAGAGTGACTGGTTCTACCGGACAAGTATTGCTGCAATTGCTAGAAATGCGTTTAGATAATACAGTTTTTCGCATGGGTATGGCTCCCACTATTCCCGCAGCACGTCAACTGGTAAACCACGGTCACGTTACCGTTAATGGTCGTGTAGTGAATATAGCCAGCTATCAGTGCCGTCCTGGTGAAGAAATTGGTGTGAGAAATAAAGAAGCATCTAAGAAATTGGTAGAAGCTAACTTACAGTATCCCGGTTTGGCTAACCTTCCCAATCACTTGGAATTTGATAAAAACAAATTGACTGGTAAAGTCAATAGTGTGATTGAAAGAGAATGGGTAGCACTTCAAGTTAATGAACTGCTGGTTGTGGAATATTACTCACGTCAAGCATAATTCAATTTTGGATTTTGGATTTACGATTTTGGATTGGAATAGTTGTTCTTTGAATCCACAATCCAAAATCTAAAATCTAAAATTAGGTTAACCTCCTATTTGCGACATGGTACGGGTGTAAGTGCCGACAGTACCTGAGTCGCGTTGTTTAAAGTTAATTTCTGATTTGATTGCTAAAAGTTCTCTGACTTGTGATTGTAATTGAGTAGTGCTACAACCAGCACGTAAAGAAGATTTTAAATCAATTTGCCCAGTTTCATTGAGTAAGCAGGGACGTAACCAACCATCAGCAGAAAGACGCACTCGGTTACAGCGATCGCAAAAACACTCTGACATTTGACTAATAAAACCCAGTGTTCCCTTTGCTCCGGGAATTTGAAATACATCTGCTGGACCATTACCACGAACTTGAGATTCTGTCAATCCCCAACGTTGACGAATGCGATCGCGTAAATCAGTAGAAGATACCCAACCGCGATCGCCAAACAAATCACCATTACCAATAGGCATAAACTCAATAAATCGGACGTGCCAAATTTTATCAATAGTTAAAGCGGCTAAATCCAAAACTTCATGGTCATTGACACCTGGTATCACCACCACATTTAACTTTAACGGGTCAAATCCAATATTATAAGCAGCTTGAATCCCATCCCAAACTTGTTGCCAACGTTTACGGCCTTGATTACCGATAATTTTCTCAAAAGTATCTGGATCGAGAGAGTCTAAACTAATATTAATTCTTCTTAAACCTGCATCATAAAGTTTTTGAGCTATAGGAGCTAATAAAAACCCATTAGTAGTCATTGCCAAATCTTGAGTTTGGGGAAGATGGGCAATTTTTTTTACCAACTCCACCACACCAGGACGGAGTAGAGGTTCACCACCAGTCAAGCGGAAGCGAGTAAAACCAACAGGAATAAATACCTCTTGAATAAGGGTAAGCAGTTCCTCATTAGTTAACAACTGTTGCTTGAGGATATAGTCTAATTCTGCACCCTCTGGCATACAGTAAAGACAACGGAAATTACAGCGATCAATTAAACTAATACGAAGATAGTCTACTGGGTTCATGTTTGTTGAGTTGAAGTCCAATTTCTAGTGTAGAAACCCAAGGGAATAAAGAATATATTTTTTATGCGTAAATTTTGTATATACAAATGTAACCATTTTTTGATATCTTACGCAACCTACAGGAAATTTTTGGTACTATAAGTAAGTCCTCAAATATTTTGAATTTTTAAATTTATGCCTTTAGTAGCTTGAAGGCATTTAAAATTTTTCCAAGTTTAAATTTTTCCAAGTTTAAATTTTTCCTCTATAATGTTTACCTGCTTATTGTTGCTGATCCTGTGTAATTACTCAGAATTTGTAACAGTGAGTTGATCGCATCCACCAACCAGCTATCTACCGTGCAAGATACCGACTCTATGAATGACCTTGCGGCTGCACTGCAACAGCCTGTAGACTTGGATTTTGAATTACCAGATCCAGAAGATGAAGAAATTGCTGAGTCTGACTTTTTACAGCAGTTAGATGTAGCTTGGCAAGTGTGCGATCGCTTTGATTTACAAACGGAAATTTGGCGGGGTCGCATTTTACGCGCCATCCGTGACAGAGAGAAAAAAGGCGGAGATGGGCGCGGTACTGGTTTCCTCAAATGGTTGAAGGAACGGGAAATTAGTAAAACTCAAGCTTATTCTTGGATTCAATTAGCTAATAGTGCTGATACCTTAATTGAAGATGGTAAATTAGACCCCAGTACAGTTAATAATTTTAGTAAACGGGCATTTGTAGAAACCGCCAAAGCTGCGCCAGAAGTACAACAGATGGTGAGTGAAGCAGCGCAAAAAGGCGATCGCATCACCCGCAGAGAAGTCCGTCAACTCACGGACGAATGGACAGCGATGTCTTCAGAATTATTACCTCAACCAGTCAAGGAAAAAGCCGCAGATAATAGCCTTCCTGCTCGCTACATTGCCCCTCTGGTGAAGGAAATGGAAAAACTGCCAGAATCACACCAGAAGGCGTTACAGAGAGAAATAGCTGAAAATCCTGATGTAGATACTTTAAAACAAGCCACTACAGAAGCTAGACAATTAGCAAAATATCTCAAATCTGCTGTCCAGGTGCAAGCACTGACAGAAGAAAATGTGGATATTGAAACTGCATTAGAAGAAGCTCAAAGAATCGGATGTTTAAGTATAGCAGCGGACTTAGTAAACCAAGCATCCCAAATGGAACAAGGTATAGCTAAGTTATACATGACTTGGAAGAAAATCAGTAACTTAGCTGATAGATTGTATGTTGATACAGGAGCGAGTACACCAAATTTGCGATCGCTCCTGGGTTGTGTTGAACCACTGGGAGGGGAAGTTATGGAAATTAAACTCAGTGGTGCAACAGAACATACTATTAGGTTACAGATTCAGGAAACGAATTAGGTAATGGGTAATGGGTAATGGATAATTGTTAATGGGTTAAAAACCATTCCCTATTAACTGTCACCTGTCACCTGTCACCTATTTACTATATATTTCTTCCATTTTTTTCGCCAATTCCACATCTAAATTACTGATAGCATTACCGATGTCGTGGGTGATAAGATTCACTTTTACAGTGCTGTAAACATTGGACCATTCGGGGTGATGTCCCATTGTTTCTGCGTAAACACCTGCTGTCACCATCCAACCTAAAGCGGTAGCAAAGTCTTTAAATTTGTATTCTTTGCATAATTTGCCATCTTTAATTTGCCATCCTGGTAAACTATTTAGGGCTTGTTGTAGTTCGGTTTCGTTAAGTTTTTGTGCTGCCATGTTATGAATTTATACTTTATACAGAGATTTCTAAAGACCTATTTTAACAAATGGGGTATGATAATTTTGATTGTCTGAATCAGGATATCCAGGATTTAAGGATTTACAAGACTTTTTTGGTATAATAATTTTGATTTTTAACAGTTATGAAATTGAAATATGGATTAGCCATTAATCTACAACGCGCCGTTAAAATACAACCATTAATTGAAACATTCTTAAATTCAATGACAAGCTTCTTTCATTTTCCGATATGGCGGTGTCTGTTCTTACAGGCATCCCTTGATTTTTTTGCACTCCCTTTATCTAATGATCGCTCTCTTTTAGTCTAAAGTCCAGTCAAATGGGATTTTCTAGTTAACAGTCTTAACTGTCTGCTTAAATGTTTAAAATGTTCTTGCAGTTGACCGCTAAACCTGAGATTATCTGTTCGCCTAGTAAGTATCAATTTTACCAACCAATTTAAAAACCATTAATTTTAAGTTAAATTAAATTAATGTTTTACCTTATAATTGGCGTTAAAGCTATGACACAAGATAATGTATAATGAATAGATTTATTATACTGGTATCAATCTTAACAAAACATTTGATTAAGAATTTGCTTAAATAGCAAAAATCATAGGACTTACGCGCTGTGCAAATTAACCATGATATGCCTCAACAATATTTGTTTGTTTCAGGCTTTTGGGGATGAAGTTTATACAAATAGCCATAGCGAAGCG